>JBQGDS010000300.1:0-3420 GCA_052039185.1 Flavobacterium sp. | reverse complement strand
CACTTCAGTGGGAGCCTTCGGTAATGTTTCAGTATACTGATGAGACTAAAGAAAAAACTATTGATATCAACCTTAAAGTATACAAGGAAATGGATTTCGGAAGGATTTGGGGTGGATTATCATACAGAAGGGCTCTTGACGGAGCGCAATATGCTGACGGTAACTCTGCACAAGACCAAAACCTGCAATATTTTACGCCAATTGTTGGTATAAACTATAAGAGCTTTATGTTTGCCTATACCTATTCATACCTAACAGGAGATGTTAAGTTTGTTAATGGAGGCTTCCACCAGATTACACTGGGACTTAACTTATTCTGCAAAAGGGAAAGATACGATTGTAACTGTCCTGCAGTTAATTAATTATACAGAGATTATTATTAATTCCGTCCCGATATTCCAAATATCGGGACGATTTGTTTATAAGCTATGGTTATTAAAGAAGTTAACGGGAAATACCCGCAAATACCTGAAGATTGTTATGTGGCAGAAAATGCTACAATAGTTGGCGATGTTTCATTTGGCGCAGAATGCAGCGTTTGGTTCAATGCTGTTGTACGCGGAGATGTACATTATATAAAAGTAGGGAATAAGGTAAATATACAGGATGGGGCAATTATACATTGTACCTATAAAAAACATCCAACAGAAATAGGAAACAATGTTTCTATTGGCCATAAAGCCATAGTACACGGTTGTACTATAAAAGACAATGTACTGATAGGCATGGGCGCAATAGTGATGGACAATTGTGTTGTAGAGAGTAATTCTATAATTGCTGCAGGAGCAGTTGTAACACAAAATACCATTGTAGAATCAGGTACTATATATGCGGGTGTGCCTGCTAAGAAAGTAAAGGATATTGACCAGTCTGATTTTGCCGGTGAAATAGAGCGTATATCGAACAATTACGTTATGTACTCGTCATGGTTTAAATAAAGCTCTTAAAAGTCCTTTTGTTGTACCATCTCTGAATAGGTTTCACTAAGAAGTCTTTTAAGTACTGTAGTGTCACTGTTAGTATAAAAAACATGCATACTCTTGCCAGATGATTCATTCAATATATTGTTCTGCTCAAGTATTAGTTTAGTCTGGCGTGCTACAGCCTCGCCCGAATCAATGATTTTAATGCTCTCTGGAAGGATTTTTTTGATTTGAGGTATAAGATAAGGATAATGGGTGCAACCAAGCACAAGATAGTCTATATTCGCTTCAATCATAGGTTTCAGATACTCATGAAGTAATGCGGTCATTTCTGGTGATTCAATTTTTCCTTCCTCAATAAGCTTTACAAGGTTAAATCCTACCTGTTCGATAACCGTGGTATCTTTAAAATTGGAAACTGTGCTGTGAAAAAGCTCACTGTTAAGTGTGCCTTTTGTGGCAAGTATACCTATTGTCTGGGTTTTGCTTTTTTTTGCAGCAGGTTTTATTGCAGGCTCTATACCTATAAACGAAGTTTTCGGATAGTTAGCCCTTAATTCCTTTATAGCATTAGTAGTGGCAGTATTACAGGCCACTACTATAATTTTGCAGCCCTCTTGTAATAAAAACTCAGTGTTTTTAATACTTAGCGTAATTATTTCTTCTTTTGATTTTTGGCCGTAAGGTGCGTTTTTGCTATCGGCCAGGTATATGGTATTCTCGTTAGGTAAAAGGCTGTGTATTTCTTTCCAGATGGATGTACCGCCAATACCCGAATCAAATAAACCTATAGGTTTTGTGCTGTTTTCCATATAGCAAATATAAAAAAAGCAGCCTAAATCATCTTCAGGCTGCTTTTTAAAATTTTCAGTAAAGTGTTTCTTATTGGAAACCAAGCTCTTTTTTAACGTCAGCCAAAAGGTTTGGTCCGTCAGCTACCATAACTCCGCTTCCTAAAGTTGAGTCAAGTACATATTGATAACCTTTAGCTTTAGCAACTTTCTGGATAGCATTTTTGGCTTTTTCCATAATAGGCTTCACGATATCTTCCTGCTTTTGCTGAAGCTCTTTAGTAGCCGATTGCTGGAACTGCTGTATCCTCTGTGCCATATCCTGTACTTCTTTAGTACGTGTTTCGTTTACGGCTGCAGTTACTTTTTCTGATTCTTCGTCGTATTTTTTTATCTTGTTCTGGTACTCCTGAACCATGTTTTTGTAATCGTTGTCATATGACTGGCCAATTTTTTCTAATTGCGTTTTTGCCGCTTTCATTTCAGGCATGCTGCTCATAAGCTCAGTAACATCTATGTGAGCTACTTTTGCCTGTGCAGATACCGTCTGGCTTGCCCCAACAAATAACAATGCAGCGATTAGTAAAGATTTCAATTGTTTCATCATTCTTAAGTGTTAATATTAATTATTTTCGTTTTTGTTTCTATTCCTTGTTTTCTCCTTCTCCCTCAGCAGGTGGGGTGTCTTTTTTATTCTTTTCGTCGTCTTTGGCTTTTTTAGCCGCTTCACGGTCCTGAATCCTTTTCTTTCTGGCCTCAAGTGCTGCCTTTCTTGCAGCGGCATTCTTATCACGTTGCTCCTGTGCCCGGGTTTGCCTGTCAACCGTTTCCTGTTTGCCTTCTTCAGGGGTATCTGTCGCCGTAGTTTTTACCTCTGTGCTATTTTCTCCCTGTACCGGCTCTTTGGTGTTTTTCTTTGCATTGGCAGCATTTGTCGCCGGCCTATTCGTGTTTGTAGCGGCAGGTGCATCATCGCCATCAAGGTCTCCCTGGTTGCCGGGAGCGGTAGCGGGAGTGTCAGATGCCGGTTGTTTTCCTGCACGTTGTGCTTCCCTTTCCTGCTTTTGCCTTTCACGTTTTTCCTGCGCTTCCTTTACTCTTGCAGCTTTTGCAGCTTTCCTGTCCTCAATCAGTTTTTTTCTTGCTTCTTTCCTGTCTTCAACAACTTTCATTTTGTCTACATATTCAGGATCGCTTTCCAGTTCTTCCTTAGCTTCGGCCTCTTCAAGTCTTTTAATTTCTTTCCTGCTTAGCTGTTCCCTGCCTGCCGACCTTTTAAGCCTGTTTATTATAACATCGCTTATATCATGTTTTTTAGCAGAATACAGCATGGTAAGATCAGACGATTTGTCGAATACAAAGTCAATTTTTCTTTGTTCTGATATGTCCTGTACAGCAGTAAAAACCTGGTCCTGTATCGGCTTAACCAAAACCGATTTTTGCGATATCAAATCACCTTTAGGGCCAAATCTTTTTTCCTGATAGTCCAGTAGTTCTTTTTCAAGAAAAGCTATTTCCTCTTCACGCTCCTGAATAAGCTCTTTGGTAAGCAGCACCTTTTCGGTTTTCAGGCTTTCCTTAAGCTTGTTTATATCATTTTTCTTTACTTCAATTTCCTGCTTCCATTTTTGGGCTTTCAGTTCCAGCTGGTTCTTAGCCTCGGCATAATCAGGCACCTTCTCAAGAATATATTCCATATCAATGTA
>JBQGDS010000299.1:0-2288 GCA_052039185.1 Flavobacterium sp. | reverse complement strand
TTACCTGCTATGAAAAAGATCAGATTATTATTCCTGTTAGTTGGGGTGTTCAGCCTTACTTCCTGCGCCACTATTTTTAGCAGAAAAACCTACAGCGCAAAATTCTATTCTAAACGCCGGGAGCAAAAGCTAAAATAAACGACAGTATATACACCTTACCTGCTAAACTGAAACTGCCCCGCTCAAGAAAGGACATGCAGGTTACCCTGATTACTGATACGCGGACTAAAGATTTTACTGTAAAAGCTGGTCCGTCACCAAAATTTGTATTTGGCAACCTGCTGTTTATGCAATTATGCCCGGTAGCTTATGCGGTAGATTTTACAAATCAAAAGCGTTTTTATTACGGCAAATCTATTAACCTGGATGCTAACGATACTGTTACAGTTTTAAGGCCGATGCCGGGGAGGCTTTTTAAGCGGTATGCCGATAAAAGATATCCTGTTGAAAAAGGCCAGATATTCCTTGAACTTTCAGCTCCCTATATGAATGGTTTTTATATGCAGCCACGCAATGAACCCACTCAGGGATATTTTGGTTTCTTTGGTTTTTCGGCAGGGGTAAGCTATTATTATAAAAATCATAAATACCTGAAATTGGGAGGCAGTGCCGCGACCGACTTTTTAGTTCCCGTGCCATTACCAATAACCAGGGATGGTGCTTATGAGTCGGCAGATATTTTTAATTTTACGCTAACTGATAATCACAAGTTCAATCGCTTTACTGTAGGCTATGGTTTTAACTATGCCATAAACCAATGGAAAGTTATAAATCATGATTATGAGTGGCCTCCTAATCGGTCTCCCGGTACAGAAGCTAATTATACCAGGCAGCCAATAACTAAAATAAGCCATGGGTTTGGATTTACCTTAAGTTCTTACCATCAGATAAACTGTTATCTTCATGCCGGTATTGTATACAGCCCGTCAGTTTATAATGTTTATCCGTCAGCCGAATTTAAATACCAGCATTTACTAAGTTTTGATATCCTGGTAAAGCTGCGTGTAAAGAAGCAGATACGTTAAACTTAGATATATGGCCTTTAAAAATGTAATTATCGTTACCTTTGTGGTTCAAAAATCCTAAAGTTATGTTTGGAATAGGAGGAGGAGAGTTTGTTTTTATGATACTGGTAGTACTTATGCTTTTCGGGTCAGACAAAATACCTGAAATAGCCCGTACACTGGGTAAAGGAATGCAGCAGCTTAAAAATGCCACTAACGATATTAAGGCGGAAATACACCGCAGCGCCGATATTGATGACCTTAAAAAAACATTTACCGAAATAGGCAATGACGATACATCAAGTTCAATTACCAAAGAAATTGAGCAGGTAAAACAGGATATTGAAGATATGTCGGGCCCTATAAAAAGACAACATTAATGCTTGAAAAGCTGCTTGAAATAGACAGGGATGTTTTTGTATGGCTTAATGCCCTGGGTTCGGAACAATTTGATGGTTTCTGGCTGTTCATTACAAAACAGTTCAATTGGATACCTGTATTTGCCATAATAATGTACCTGACCTTTAAAAGGCTCGGGTGGCGCCATGCAGTACTCGTAATTGTTATTATATCGTTGCTTATAACAATAACCGACCAGACTACTAACCTTTTCAAGAACGGTTTCCAGCGTTTGCGACCGGGTAATAACCCGGAAATAAACGAATTTATACGTGCTGTACAAAAGCGTAATTCATTTAGCTTTATATCAGGGCATGCATCAAACTCTATGGCATGTGCCTATTTCTTGTTTAGGGTATTAAAGCCATATCTTAAGTATATGGGCTTTATATTCCTTTGGCCGGTAATATTTGCATACAGCAGGATATATTTAGGTTTACATTACCCGGGAGATATACTAATGGGCTACCTGTGGGGTATACTTACCGCAACATTAATGCTTATGTTGTACCGCTATCTTCGGGATAAATATTTCCCTCAGCAAAAGGAAAATTTAGATAACCCGGCTAACAGTGAGCCCGTCTCTGATAGGTAATAAAACGGTTTCCACACGCGGGTCATCTTTCAGCAGCTTATTGTATTCCAAAAGTATTTTGGTGCTTTTGTCATTCGGCTTTACAGGCTCAAGTACTTTACCGCTCCATAATACATTGTCAGATAAAATAATACCGCCTTTATTCATGAGTGGTACTATCATGTGGAAATAGTTGATGTAATTTTCTTTATCAGCATCAATAAATACAAGGTCAAACTTTTTATCTAGTGTTGGGATTATATCCAGCGCATTACCCAGGTGCTGGGTTATTTGCCCTGCCCACGCAGACT
>JBQGDS010000298.1:0-1622 GCA_052039185.1 Flavobacterium sp. | reverse complement strand
AAGTATTTTGATTGTGATATTGCTGTTAGCGTTACAGGGCTTACAACACCCGGCGGAAGCGAAACGGAAGAGAAACCTGTTGGTACTATGTTTATACATATAGTACTGCCGGAAAACAGGTATATAGCGCACAGGGAAGTTTTTAAAGGAAGCCCTGAAAAAATTATAAGGCAAACCATAAAAACCACCGGTGACCTTATTACAGATGCTCTAACGCAACAGACTTAAACCTTACATTATGACTATACCTGAACTGGCCTGGAGTGAAGTATCGCTGCGATTGGTACTGGCCGCCATTTTTGGCGCAGCCATAGGTATGGAACGTGAACGCAAGGAATGGGCTGCCGGCATGCGCACCCACATGATGGTATGTGTAGGTTCGGCGTTAATGATGCTTGTTTCATCATTCGGTTTTTCAGACACGTATGGTGTTAAAGATGTAATGCTTGATCCAAGCCGCGTAGCTGCACAAATTATAAGCGGTATAGGTTTTATTGGTGCAGGGACCATATTGTTCCTGAAACCTAACAAAGTACTGGGGCTTACCACTGCTTCAGGATTATGGACTGTTGCCGGTATAGGTATGGCCACAGGTGGAGGTATGTATTTTGCCGCAGTAGCTACTACCATCCTTTCCATAATAATTTTGTGGGGAATGCAGCCTTTGCAAAAAAAATTCTCTCCTAAATTTCAGAATAAAACATTAACGATAACTGCAAAAGCTGACACTGAACCAAGAGACCTCATTAACAGGCTAATGTCCAGCAAATCTATAGAGTTTAACAATTTTTCGGTAACAAATACTAAGAAAGAAATTGTGGTTGAGTTATTCCTCAAAAAGGCAGATCATACACTTTTATTAGAACTTGTAAAAGACTTTAATAAAGACCCATCAGTAAAAAAAGTAAGCTGGAGCGGATAAAGGCTAACTTCTTGAATGCAAATGCAGGTAATTATTATTAGGATCTTTAAAAGTACAATAATAACCATGCCCTCCCGGTATTTCTTCTTTAGCCGAAGTTATTTTACCGCCTGCTTTTTCAATTTTTAAAATCGACTCCTCCATATTCTCCACGTCAATGACTATCTGCATACCTGTTTTTTCAGGAGCCGGCATAAGTGAGGCGTCAAATGCCCCACCTGATCCTGTGTTACCAATGGTAAAATAAGCATAATGATCCACTGTTACAAGCTCAATGCCCCACCCGAAAACTTCGGTATAAAACTGTAATGCACTGGTAAAATCAGGGGCAGGAATTTCAATATGGCTTATGGTATGTATGTGTGTCATAATAATCAGGTAAAAATTGCTACGGTTTCCTGGCTTATCTTTTCAGCTGTGCCGGTTTCCATATATCGCTTAAAGCCCATCACATCATTCCGTACCATTTTTTCAAACATCGGGTTAAGCAGTTTTGCTATCTCCTCGCCTGCTACGCCAAGTGGCGCATGATAAGAGAAAACAATATGCACCAGTGTACCCAGTTCGCCCGCATCTTTAAACTGAACCTTACCCACATTTTGTATAGTTGATCCTGAAAGCGAACGCCAGCCTATATACCTGTGTGGTTCTTCGTGCACAATCTCGGCATTCCAGCTCACGGTACCTATGCCTCCGGGTA
>JBQGDS010000297.1:0-10551 GCA_052039185.1 Flavobacterium sp. | reverse complement strand
ACAATACCGGCGAATATACCGGGATAGGCGCCATAGTAACCCGCAAGGGCGGTACGGTTATAATCCGCGAGCCGTATAAAGATTATCCTGCCGACAAGGCCGGGCTTAAAGCCGGCGATGAGATTACGCATATAGGCGATGTAGACCTGTCAACTTTTAAAGAAGATGCCGGCGAACTGCTTAAGGGTTCCAAAAACACTAAAATTGACATTAAATACCTGCGACAGGGCAAGCCCTACGCTACACAAATAGTGTTAAGCGAAGTAGAGGTTAAAGCCGTTCCCTATTTTGCAAAAGTGGGTAACGATGTAGGCTATATTGTACTTTCCCAGTTTAACGGCAAGGCATCGTCAGAGACAAAAGCCGCACTACAACAGCTGAAAAACGAAGGCGCTACAAAAATAATTCTGGATCTGCGTGGTAATCCGGGAGGCTTACTGAACGAAGCCGTAAATGTATGCAACCTTTTTGTACCGCAAAACGAGGTTATTGTTACCACAAAATCTAAAAACGAGAAATATAATAATACCTACAAAACACCTAAAACACCGGTTGATACCGAGATTCCGCTTGTAGTGCTTGTTGATGGTAAAAGCGCTTCAGCTTCCGAAATTGTTGCGGGCGCTTTGCAGGATTTGGACCGTGCTGTAATTGTTGGCAGCAGGAGTTTTGGTAAAGGGCTGGTACAGCGCCCGCTTGACCTTACTTATGGCACACAGGTAAAAGTTACTATATCAAGATATTATACACCATCAGGCCGTGGCATACAGGCGCTTGATTACACACACAAGGATGCTGACGGTAAAGCCATACGTATTGACAAGAAAAATTACAATGCCTTTAAAACACGCAGAGGCAGGACTGTTTATGATGGCGGGGGTATATTACCCGATGTTGAGCTTGAAGAAGCAAAACAAAGCGCTATAGCCGATGCATTGCTGAGAAATGACGGGATATTTAATTATGCTACGGGATATTACTACAAAAACCCTAATCTTGGTACGGCAGTACCTGCATTTTCAGATGCCGATTTTGAAGCGTTCAAGCAATTCCTGAAAAAAGAGAAATTTGAGTTTGATACCGAAACCGAACGTTCACTGAAAGCCACGCTTGAGGTTGCCAAAAAGGAAAAAGTAGACCAAAGCATTGCCGCAGAATACCAACAGCTACTTACAGCATTGCAAAAAAGCGAGGAAAAGGAACTCAACTTACATAAGCAGGAAATTAAACAGCTTATTATTGACGAAGTAATTAAGCGTTACCAATACAAAGAAGGGCTTTATAGGTATTACACAACCAGTAACGCTGAGATAGCAAAATCGGTAACACTTTTAAACAATACAGCCCAATACAATAAGATACTTTCAAAATAGCAAAATCCCGGCAGACAACTGCCGGGATTTCATTTCTATGTAATAAAAAGGCTATTTTACACCCTTTTCAATGTTATATTCCTGCTGCAATATGTTTAAAAATTCTTTTTCAGTTACACCTGCTTCAGATTCAAAATGCAGGTTAATCAGGGAATCATCTGCTGTATAATCATTTTTCTTATACAGCGTATCTAACAGATGCTGCATGGCAAATTGTTCAACGTCCAACTTGTAGATCTTACCGCCTGAACTGTCAATTTTTAAAGCTTGCTCCTCTTTCTTAAAAAAAAGTTCCTCCTCAATGGTAATAGAATAATCAGCGTTTGTTTCTGTATAGGGTTCTATAAATTGTGCTTCGGCTAACGGAATGGCTACAATAACCAGGAAGTTCCATAGGCAATGATAAAGCAAGCCCCAAAGGAAACTAAACCTGACCCGCAGGAATGTAATGATAAGCCCGCCCGTAAGCTGTGACAGTACAATTACAGGTGCCAGAATGAAAAACAAGGCTGTATTATTGTAATAATTAGTTGCGTGAATTAAACCGAAACAAATCACTGAGAAATATACTAAGAACGGGAATATCCTATTCCATTTCTGCTCACTCACCATCCTTGTTGTAAATCCAGTATAGCGTAAAAAATACCTTAAATGCTATCTCTTCAAAAAAAGGCACTCCTATGACCATGAGCAGTATGGTTTGTAACAGCGAGATATAAGTAAATTCACAAGTCCTTAAACCAATAACCTCATCTATTGCCGTAATAACAGGAACCAAAACCGTAAAAGTGATAGTAAGTTCTACTAATAGCAACACAAGTAATGTATATATTTTCTTATTTAACGGATAGTTTACCTGTCGGTCATCAGGCTTTTTGACAAACCGCCATAACCCGATTAATATAGTACTAATCATAAAAATAATTTACTCCGCAAATAACCGAAAGTTAATCCTGCTATCCAATTTCCTTTCTTAGTTATACGTCAAGGTTAAAATATTGCTACTGAAACAATGTGGTTTTCTAAAAACCTATACCTTTGCTCTTTAATTCAATAGTATCGTGAGCACCAGTCACAAGCAACTTAACAAGGTAACCGCTGCCGGTGTACTTGTTACTTTGGGAATTATTTATGGGGATATAGGTACATCTCCTTTATACGTAATGAGGGCAATAATGGGCACTGCGCCCATTCAGGAAGATGTAGTGCTTGGCGCACTGTCATGTATTTTCTGGACACTTACCCTCCAAACTACAGTTAAGTACGTCTGGCTCACGCTAAAGGCTGATAATAACGGCGAAGGTGGTATTTTTTCGCTATATGCCTTATTAAAGCGCTTTAAGAAAAAATGGATGATTGTTCCTGCAATCATTGGCGGTAGCTGCCTTCTGGCCGACGGTATCATAACACCCCCCATTTCTGTATCATCAGCTATTGAAGGGTTAAGAGTATACAACCCTGAGCTTGACACGGTAACTATAGTAATCAGTATACTTTTCGGGCTTTTCTTTATACAGCGCTTCGGCACTAAATTTCTGGGCAGGTTCTTTGGCCCTATGATGCTTATATGGTTCAGCATGCTGGGCATATTAGGATCAGCATATATTGTGCAGTCGCTATGGGTTTTTAAAGCCCTGAATCCGTATTACGCATTCCACCTGCTTTCTATACATCACGAAGGCTTTTATGTGCTTGGCTTTGTATTCCTTTGTACAACGGGTGCTGAGGCATTATATAGCGATATGGGCCACTGTGGGCGTAACAACATCCGTGTAAGCTGGATATTTGTGAAATCCATGTTGGTACTAAACTACTTTGGCCAGGGTGCCTACCTTGTAGAGCATTCCGGGCAAACCCTTACGCAGATAAGCGGTAACCCAAGTGACCCTGCCAACCCTTTTTACCTCATCATGCCCGACTGGTTCCTGCCGTTTGGTATTGCGGTGGCTACATCGGCTGCCGTTATAGCATCCCAGGCATTAATTAGCGGTTCGTTTACCATGATAAGTGAAGCCATGCGACTTAATTTCTGGCCAAAGGTTTCAGTTAAATTCCCAACCGAACTTAAAGGGCAGCTGTATATCCCATCAGTAAACTGGCTCCTGTTTTTAGGCTGTGTAGGTGTGGTACTGTATTTTGAAGAGTCGAGTAAAATGGAAGCGGCTTACGGTTTGGCAATTGTTATCTGTATGCTCATGACCACATCTTTGCTGGGTATGTTTATGGCTACACGCCGCTATCACCCGGTGCTTATATTCCTTATTGTTTTCGTATACCTGGTTATTGAAGGATGTTTCTTTATCGCCAACATTGATAAGTTTCACCTTGGCGGCTATGTATCTGTAATAATTACAGGTATTCTGGCGCTTGTTATGACGGTTTGGTACACGGCCAAGAAAATCAGGAGTGAGTATACCGAATTTACAAAGATTGATAATTACAAAACCGTACTTTCCGAACTGAGTAATGACCTGAGTATTCCTAAGTATGCCACCCACCTGGTGTATCTTACCAATGCACACCTGGGTGATGAGATTGAATCGAAAATTATATATTCCATACTGCAAAAAAGGCCTAAACGTGCTGATATATACTGGTTTGTTCACGTTAATGTTGTTGACGAGCCGTACAAGATGGAGTACCGCGTAAGGGAAATAATGAAGGACGATGTTATACGGATAGATTTTTATCTTGGTTTCCGTGTGGCGCCCCGTATTAACCTCATGTTTAAAAAAGTGGTGCGAGATATGGTGCAGCGCGGTGAAGTAGATATTACAAGCCGTTATGAATCGCTAAACCGTAACAACGTTATTGGCGACTTTAAGTTTGTAATTATTGAAAAATTCTTATCTTACGATAATGATATTCCGTGGTACGAACGTATAATCCTGGACATTTACTTTATCCTGAAAAAAGTGAGTCTTTCCGAGGGCAGAGCCTTCGGCCTGGACAGCAGTTCGGTTAAGGTGGAGAAGTTCCCTATTGTTATACATCCGCCGGAAGAGCTGAAAATGAAACGTATGGAGGACTGCCCCCATAACAATGAAACTGACGTAAGCTTATGAAAAAAATAGTTTGTTTTTTAAGCCTCTTACTGTTTGCTTTTACTGCCAATGCGCAGGAAGAAGTAGTACACTCCGTATACTTTGAGTTTGATAAGTTTTCGCTTGATGAGAAGCAGGCTGCCGAAACCGTAAATTTCATTAAAGCTATAGACACTACCCGTATTGAAAGCATACAGATATACGGATACACCGATGACCGCGGGAAAGATGCATACAACTACAAACTCTCAAATAACCGTGCCGGAACTATAAAGTGCAAGCTTGTTGAAAAAGGCATAAAAAATAAGATTATTGTAACAATTGAAGGCCGTGGCAGGATCCTGCTTGAGGAAGATATAGACAACAAATCAGAAGCGCGGTCCAAAAACAGGCGTGTAGATGTGGTTATAAATTTTAAGCCTGCACCACCGCCAAAACTTGAGGCCGGCATATACAGTACCATAACTAAAGACCTGCATGTGGGCGACAGGATATACCTTGACCTGATCCTGTTTGAACGTGGCAGCAGCAAGCTTACGCTGCAATCTAAAAAGGAACTGGAAAAGATTTCAAAACTATTGCTCAAGTATAAAAACCTGGAGTTTGAAATACAGGGGCATATATGCTGTACGCCAACTTTCCAGAAAGAAGCCATAGATAAAGATACCCGTAAAAGGGCGCTTTCTACCAACAGGGCGCAATCGGTTTATAAATATTTACTTTTGAAGAAAGTACCCGCCAGCCGTATGACCTTTAAAGGATATGGCAATACAAAACCACTGGGCATGGGCTCTCAGTATGACAGGCGTGTAGAGCTTGTTATTACAAAAGCGTAATATTACGCTCTCCGCATCCTTATGTGCGGAATACCGTCTTCCAGGTATTCATCGCCAATTTGTACAAAGCCGTGGCTTTCGTAAAATTTTTTCAGGTATAATTGCGCTGATATTGTAATAGCGCCTTTGCCGTAATTATCTGTAACAGCCTTAATGGCTTGTGCCATAAGGTCGTGTCCCCATTTCCTGTCGCGGTATGCCGCAGAAATTACCACCCGCCCTATTGAAGCATCGTCAAAATAATCACCCGGCGCGAAAATACGGCAATAAGCCGCAATTTGGTCGTCGGCAATACCACATATGTGTATTGCTTTTAAATCTTTACCATCAATATCCTGATAAACGCAATCCTGCTCCACCACAAACACTTCACTGCGCAATTGCAGCACTTGGTATAGTTCAACAGAAGAAAGTTCGTTAAATCGCTTTATTTTGAATTCGGGTTTCATAAAAATCGTACTGACCTGATTATAGATTCCGTTTCAACAAGCAGGTCACGCTTAGGGGAAGAGGGGCTGTAAATAAAACCTTCTACTATAAGATAGCTGTTGGTTTTATCATCTTTTATGGCATAGTTTACAAAATGCCCATTCATAAAATCATTTTCCATTTCCCAGTTCCCCCGGGTTTCAAAAGCACGTTTGTCCCGAAAGCTTGTCATGAAAATATAGGGTGAATAGGCTTCTTCGGTTTTCATAAATGCGCCTGCATCCTGCCCATGAATGTATGTATTGCCAATTGAGTCCCGCATTTTTATAATATTACTGATAATCATTTTATCTTTTTCAATAACATCAACAGGTACGGTATATATCATAAGGCTGGTATTGCCACTGGGTATATCTTTTTTAAGCCACAGGAAATTATCGTTACGCATAGCCACGCCGTACTTTGAAGGAATCTCAGCAGTAATACCAAATCCTGAAAGCAGGCCTTTGGCAAGCAGGCCGTCTTTTACATGCCTTGCCTGGTATTCGGCTATTTCTGTATCGCGGATTTTCATGATCACCTCATCTGCATGCATCACAATCAGGTGCAGCAGGTCATCAATTGATTTTCCTTTTATGGTGAAAATGTTTTGCGGTGTGCAATTTTTGTTATGTTTAAAACCGAAATCATTCTTATCGCTTTTTTCTACGATAATAATATTCCTGCCACGGCTCAGGTCTCCTGTAAAGGCTTTGTGGTTAAACTGGTTCAGGGTAAATATAGGCTCTTCCTGCGTGAGGCCGTCTACCGGGGCAGCAAACCGTTTACGCAGCGTGTCGCCCACTTCCCCATTCCACAGCACATCGCTCACTACAATGGCTATTTCATTAATATTGCCTGTAGAAGCAGCCTTATTGTGGTCGCTCTTACAGGCAATGAGGGAAATGGCTGCAACAAAAAAGAGTATTTGTTTAAGCCTTTTCATGTTATATGCTTGTTATTTAATTTGCAGGTGCAGCTGTATTGCCACTTACTACCTTAAGCTTCATACCGGGCTGTATGCTCTCTCCCTGTATCTCATTCCAGGTTTTAAGGTTTTCTACAGTTACTCCCGGGTGTTTTTTAGCAATACTGAATAATGAGTCGCCTTTTTGAACAATGTACATGCGTTCATCTTCATAATTGTAATCTCTTTTCCTTGCAGGTGCCGCAGCAACCGCTGTTTTAACTTCGGTGTCGGCAGCATCGTCTGCGGTATTATCATTAACTGCAGAAGGCTTCGTATTTTCAGCAACCGCAGTAGCAGGTGTTACTGCTTTATCTTTAGGCTCTTTAACGGCTATAGCTTCCTTAACCGGTACACTAACCATAACATCCTTTTGTATTTTCAGGCGTTGGCCGGGCATAATATTATTGCCCTTAACCTTATTCCATTTCTTTAGCTCTGCAACCGAAACGCCATATTTATTGGCAATCTCACCTAAGTTATCCCCACGTTTTACCACATGGGTTTTGATAGACGTGGATTTTTTCTTTTTATAATTGGTCTGGTAAGCTATAGCTGTTGAATCACGTTTTTCTACCATTGGATTAAGCCTGTAGTTTGGCCTTTCCCTCTTGCTGTCTTCAAAATCCACATAGGCGTAAATAGCTTTTTCATTAGAGGTAAACATCGCTATCTTATCTTTAGGCAGCCTAAGGTAGTGTGGCTTATCAGCCATGTAAGGAATAACATCCAGCTTATAAATAGGGTTAAGAAACTGCAGTTGTTGCACAGGCACATCAAGAAGCTGTGCTATTTGCTTGAACGACATTTGGCGCTTAACCATGATGGTATCGGTTTCAAAATAGGTAAGCGGTGCTTTTTTAGGCTTAATGCCGTGTTCTTTCTGGTACTCGTAAATATACATCGTGGCAAGAAAAGCAGGTACATAACCTTGTGTTTCCTGCGGCAGGTGCTTCCTTATGTTCCAGTAGTTACGGTATTGGCCGGAACGGCGTATAGCTTTTGTAACATTACCCGGCCCTGAATTATATGATGCAAGCACAAGATCCCAATCGCCAAAAATATTATACAGGCTGCTAAGGTACTGGCATGCAGCTTCAGTAGCTTTAAGCGGGTCGTTCCTTTCATCAACATATGAGTTTACTTCCAGCCCGTATTGCTTGCCTGTAGGGTACATAAACTGCCATAATCCTCCGGCACCTACACGTGAACGGGCACGCGGGTTAAGCGCAGACTCTACAATGGCAAGGTATTTAATTTCAATCGGCACATTGTATTTGGCAAGGTGCTCTTCAAACATAGGGAAATAATATTCTGAAATTGCCATAAGCCTTTCATAAGCCCTTGGCCTGTTTTTCAGGTATGACTTAATTACGTTTTCAAGCCCCTGGGTATACTCAATATTAAAAGGCGATTTTGCATCCATTTTCGCAAGCCTCTCCTTAAGTAATTCAGTTGAAAGGCTATAGTCAACCTGCTCATCAGGGTTTACCTTCGCCAGGTCTTCCTGCATACCATCAAATAGGTCTTCGTTCGCAAGCTCTTTCATCCACAGGCTGTCAACACATGCAAGCTCACTGTGATGGATAAAACTGGCTTTTATTGAGTCAAGATATGAAAGTTTAACTTCCGGGACTACCGATGCTACCGAAGCCGTAGGTTCCTGTGCGAAACCTGCGAACGAAAGCATTACGGCAAAGAATGACAATGTTCTTTTTTTAGTCATAATTTACTTTTTAATCAGTTAAATTACAGTTTATTACAAAGTAACAATGTGTATAATAACTTCGGTTTTAGTTTAATAGTATAAATTTTAACACAGCTACTCCTGTATAGCAGCTATACCCGGCAGGGTTTTTCCTTCAAGCATTTCCAGCATGGCGCCACCACCGGTTGACACATAGCTCATTTTAGGCTCAAGCCCAAACTGCTTAACTGCAGCTACCGAATCGCCTCCGCCTACAAGTGAAAACGCTCCGTTTTTAGTAGCCTCAGCAATATATTCTCCCAGCTGGATCGTTCCTTTGGCAAAGTTCTCCATTTCGAAAACACCAAGAGGCCCGTTCCACAATATGGTTTTAGATTCAAGGATTACCTCTTTAAAGTTTTCCAGGGATTTAGGTCCGGCATCAAGCCCCTGCCATCCGTCAGGAATTTCCTTTACATCCACAACCTGTGTTTTTGCATCGTTCATAAAACCGTCAGCAGCCACAACATCTACCGGAAGATGAATTTTAACTCCCTTCTCCTCTGCCTTCTTAAGTATTTCAAGGGCAAGATCCTGCTTATCATCTTCACAGATTGAATCGCCTATCTTTCCGCCCTGTGCCTTAATGAAGGTAAATGTCATACCTCCACCAATTATCAGGTGGTCCACCTTATCAAGAATATTTTCTATAACCGTGATTTTAGATGAAACCTTGCTTCCGCCCAATACAGCGGTTACCGGTTTCTCACTGTTTTTCAATACTTTGTCAAGGCTGTCAATCTCCTTAGCAAGAAGCTCGCCAAAAACTTTATTCTCAGGGAAAAATTTCGCAATGATAGTTGTTGATGCATGGGCACGGTGTGCAGTACCAAAGGCATCATTTACATAAACGTCGCCCAGTTTGGCCAGTTTTTCTGCAAATGCCTCATCTCCGGCTTCCTCCTCTTTATAAAAACGAAGGTTTTCCAGCATCAGTACTTCTCCGGGTTTCAGGTCTTTCGCAGCCTGTTCCACCTCAGCGCCTATGCTGTCATCAACAAATTTTACTTTTACACCCAGTATTTCAGATGTTTTATCCACAATGTGCTTAAGTGAGTATTTATCTTCTTTGCCTTTCGGCCTGCCCAGGTGCGACATAAGGATAACGCTTCCGCCATCTTTAAGGATCTTGTCAATGGTAGGTTTGGCAGCCTCAATGCGGTTAGCATCGGTAACTTTAAAGTTATCATCAAGAGGCACATTAAAATCTACACGTATTACAGCTTTTTTATCCTTAAAACTGATATCAGAAAGTGTTTTCATTTAAAATATAATTATGTTGTTTTCGTTTATGCAGAATGGCAAATATAGCCCTTTCTGTTAATAAAAAGCCAAGTTTTTTTTCATAAAATTTCGGTCTTGTTACATAAAACCCAGTAAATCATGGGTCTGCAATGCTAATGCAAGACTACTGGTTCTTACAGTAAATTCATACATTTGTTAATAAAATTACCTAAATGAGAATCTTGTATTTAATTATCTGCGTAGCATTCACGGTAAATGTACAAGCACAGGAAAAAGCCACTTACCCATGAGGAAGCCGAGGTCTACCTGCAAAGCACTGAACACCGCGATATGACCATGTATTATGATAATGACGAACTGTTTGAGCTATATGCAAAGCGTGAACCGGGCGAAATGATAATAAGCGGTAATGAGATTTATAAAGTGCAGCATGTTAAAAATGCTAGAGTGCAGAACTGCAATATCCTTTCGGTGCAGACGCATGGGCAAACCCCGGAACAACATAAAGCACTGCAAAAGAAAGTACTTGACGATTATAATTCAGGGACAACATTTGCAAAGCTCATAGAAAAATATGCTGAAGATGAAAAGTGGGGCGCTGTGGATTATGAAATTGTTACCGAAGGTACAGGATTTGACGAGGCTATAGCAACACACGTTCCCGGGGAGGTTTTCAATATAGAATATGAGGGCGGTTTTTACGTAATGCAACTTAACGGCACGCCCGTGCGCCGCAGGGCTGTGTGGGTAATACATGCCACATATAAGAGACCGTAACGGTTGTTGCTGATTTTTTCTCCTATATTTGCCCTATGCTTTTCTCTGAAATTTTAGGACAGGAACATATTAAAAGCCACCTTACCACAAGTGC
>JBQGDS010000296.1:0-11855 GCA_052039185.1 Flavobacterium sp. | reverse complement strand
CTAATGATCCCAATATTATATTCTACACCATAGTGATATTTTAATTTCTGATGGTTTGAAAAGAGGTTGTGTTTATATAACAGCCTCTTTTTTTATTTTCAGGCTATGATGGATGTTATTCCTCGTAGCCAGTTTTAACTCATTTTTAAAACCTTATATCATGAAAAAAATATTGCTGATTGCATTGTTACTTACAGCGATGCAGAACTATGCGCAAAAAACATTTGAAGTATACAACTATACAGGAACCACGATACAGATTTTTAATATAGTTACTAATCCTGGAGGCACCAGCTATCCGGAATATCATAGTAAACCTTCAGGATCAATACCTGTAGCTTCCGGTAGCTCATTTACTTTGTATAATGCAGCCAATGTGTACCGTTTCCCTTTCAATGCATCACCTTTAATACCTACATGGCACAGGCTTAATAGTATATCAAGTTCAGTTACTCTTCCTGCCAGTGCGGCATGGATAGCCGGCAACAGCCAGGTTTTTAAAAGTATGATGTTTTTTGTGGGAAGTGATCCTACGTATCATGAAATCACCGCATCCGGAGGGATGACATCCGGGACAGGATGGACAGCCATTTACGATCAGTTTCAGGATCCTAATGATCCTAATGTTATAATTTATACGATAGTGATATTTTAAGCTATTGAGATTAAAGTAAAAAGCCTCTCCGATCGGAGAGGCTTTTTTTATAATAATTGAATATTTCAATTAAAACTACATATTCCTTCTGTATTGCCCGCCAACTTCAAATAAGGAAGAAGTAATCTGGCCCAGTGAGCATACTTTGGTAGCTTCCATCAGCTGCTCAAATATATTCTTGTTTTGTATGGCGGCATCCTGAACTATGGCAAGCTGCTCTTTTACTTTTTCTTCATTAGCTTTATGAAGGCTCTCCAGTGTTTTTATCTGGAACTGCTTCTCTTCTTCCGTAGCACGGATAACCTCTGCAGGAACTACTGTAGGCGAACCTTTTGAGCTAAGGAATGTGTTCACGCCAATAATAGGGAACTCACCGGTATGTTTCAGGGTTTCATAATAAAGGCTTTCTTCCTGTATTTTACTGCGCTGGTACATGGTTTCCATAGCGCCAAGTACACCACCACGTTCTGTTATACGGTCAAACTCGGCAAGTACGGCTTCTTCTACAAGATCTGTCAATTCCTCAATAATAAACGATCCCTGTATCGGGTTCTCATTTTTGGCAAGCCCAAGCTCTTTGTTTATGATAAGCTGAATAGCCATTGCACGGCGAACGCTTTCTTCGGTAGGTGTAGTAATAGCCTCATCATAAGCATTGGTGTGTAGTGAATTACAGTTGTCATATATAGCATACAATGCCTGTAGCGTTGTACGGATATCGTTGAAATCAATTTCCTGAGCGTGTAGTGAACGCCCTGATGTCTGGATATGGTACTTCAGCATCTGTGCACGCTCATTAGCGCCATATTTCAGCTTAAGCGCTTTCGCCCATATCTTCCTTGCTACACGGCCTATAACCGCATATTCAGGGTCGATACCATTACTAAAGAAGAACGAAAGGTTAGGCCCAAAATCATTAATATTCATACCGCGGCTCAGGTAATATTCCACATACGTAAAGCCGTTAGCAAGTGTAAATGCCAGCTGTGTAATTGGGTTGGCACCCGCTTCGGCAATGTGGTAACCTGATATAGATACCGAATAGAAGTTTCTTACATTTTTGGTAATAAAGTACTCCTGCACGTCACCCATAAGCCTTAATGCAAATTCGGTGGAGAAGATACAGGTGTTTTGCGCCTGGTCTTCTTTCAGGATATCAGCCTGAACTGTTCCGCGCACCTGTGTAAGGGTACGCACTTTAATTTCATTATATACATCAGCCGGAAGCACCTGGTCACCTGTTACGCCGAGTAGCATAAGCCCAAGGCCATCATTGCCCTGAGGCAGATCTCCATTATAACGCGGGCGTTCAGTGCCTTTAGCTTTATATATGCTATTTATTTTTTGCTCAACTTCTTTTTCAAGGTTGTTTTCTTTAATATAGATCTCGCACTGCTGATCGATAGCTGCATTCATAAAGAAGCCTAACAACATAGGAGCCGGGCCATTAATGGTCATACTTACCGATGTCATAGGGTGGGCCAGGTTAAAGCCTGAATATAATTTTTTCGCATCGTCAAGACAGCAGATAGATACACCTGCGTTACCTATTTTACCGTAAATATCCGGACGATAATCAGGATCATTACCATAAAGCGTAACGCTGTCAAACGCTGTAGAAAGACGTTTGGCAGGCATACCCAGGCTCACATAATGAAAACGCCTGTTAGTACGTTCAGGGCCACCTTCACCGGCAAACATACGGGTTGGGTCTTCGCCCTCCCTTTTAAATGGATATAATCCTGAAGCGAAAGGAAACTCACCAGGTACATTTTCCTGCAGGCACCATCTTAATATATCGCCCCATGCCTGGTATTTAGGTAGGGCAATTTTTGGTATCTGGCTGTGCGAAAGCGATTCGGTATGTGTTTGTATTTTTATTTCCTTATCCCTTACTTTAAAGGAATAAACAGGATTTTTATATTTGTTTACCTTATCATCCCACGTTAGGATTATTTCCCAGTTGTATGGGTCAAGGTTCATTTTTACGCGGTCAAACTCCTTAAGCAGCAGGCCAAGGAATTGTTTTTTATCTTCCTCATTAACCGTTAGGGAAGCGTCATCAATACCAACTTTTGTAATTACAGGAACTTTGCCTGTTACCGTTTCAATAGTTTTGAAAAGGCCGTAAAGCTTTTGTGCTACTTCCTGCTGGCTCATAGCTACCTCATCATACTTACGGTTATTTTCGGCAATCTCGCTAAGGTAACGCGTGCGGTGTGGCGGGATAACAAATATCTTTTCGCTCATCTCGCGTGTAATCTCAAAAGTCGATTTCAGGTCGGCGCCAGTTTTTTCTACCACTTTATCCATGATAGATTTATACAGTGTATTCATACCCGGATCGTTAAACTGTGACGCTATTGTGCCGAATACCGGCATTTCATCAGGATTTACGTCCCACAGGTTGTGGTTGCGCTGGTATTGCTTTTTTACATCGCGAATAGCATCAAGGGCGCCACGCTTATCGAATTTGTTGATGGCTACAAGATCGGCAAAATCAAGCATGTCAATTTTTTCCAGCTGTGTAGCAGCACCAAATTCTGGTGTCATTACATAAAGCGATACATCAGAGTGTTCCAGTATTTCAGTGTCCGACTGTCCGATACCTGACGTTTCAAGTATAATAATATCATACTTTGCAGCCTTAAGTACCTGGATGGCTTCGGCTACATATTTTGACAATGCGAGGTTTGACTGGCGTGTAGCAAGCGAACGCATGTAAACCCTTGGGTTGTTTATAGCATTCATCCTGATACGGTCACCCAACAACGCGCCGCCTGTTTTACGTTTAGACGGGTCAACCGAAATAAGGCCTATCGTTTTTTCAGGGAAATCTATAAGGAAACGACGCACCAGTTCATCAACCAATGATGATTTACCTGCACCACCTGTACCTGTAATACCTAATACAGGTATTTTAGACGTTTCATTCTTTTTATGGATGGTATCAAGGGCATCTTTTGCCACTTCAGGAAAATTCTCAGCCGAAGATATTACCCTTGCTATAGCAGTTGGGTTTTTCTCTTCAAGATGGTTTAGTTCACCATTCAGTTTATCGCCCACCGGGAAGTCGGCACGCTGAACAAGGTCATTAATCATACCCTGTAGCCCAAGTTCACGCCCGTCGTCAGGCGAATAAATGCGTGTGATGCCGTAATCGTGAAGGTCTTTAATTTCTTCAGGGAGGATAACACCGCCACCGCCGCCAAATATCCTGATGTGTCCTGCACCTTTTTCCTTCAAAAGATCGTGCATGTACTTAAAGTATTCATTATGCCCACCCTGGTAAGATGTCATGGCAATAGCATTGGCATCTTCCTGTATAGCAGTGTTCACTACTTCTTCCACACTACGGTCGTGCCCAAGGTGTATTACCTCAACACCCGTTGCCTGGATTATGCGGCGCATAATATTAATTGCAGCATCATGCCCGTCAAAAAGCGATGCAGCTGTTACAATTCGTACTTTATTTTTAGGAATATAAGGCTGTACTGGTTCCATATTGTATATCTCACAATTTTAAGTGCGCAATTTACGTAAATATTAAAAATTTCTTAAGTGGAAACCGATAAATTTACAGCATTTTACCTTAAAATATGATTGACGTGCCCGTTGTCAAAATATAATACACGGGTACGGAACGATTGTGCTTTTACCGTGGTAGGATACCAGTTCCTGCCTTTTTCAGCCAGGATGAACAATCCTTTATCATCACCTGAAACGGTAAATTTATCGCCTCTTGGCTGGCGATGGAAAATAGGTATTCCATGTTCTTTTAGCAGGGTATCAGCTAGTTCAGGGACATTATTAGTAACCAAACCTATTTCGCTTATCCCGATGTATGAGTGCGAACCAAAAGCTTCCTCGGCAATAGTGCGGTTAGGGTAGCGGGTAATCCCTTCCAGCAGGTTGCCGTTATTATCTTTAAAATAAAAAGATTTGGCATCCCAGTTTACAAAGTTGGCTATATCGTCATTATTTTCTACAGGTAAAAGTGGTGTGTGCTGCTTTATGTAGTTGTAACAGTCAAAAAACCGATTGTTTGGCAGGTCGATAGCAAAATGATATACCGGCTCTATCCCTTCCACATGCCGGAAAATTAATCTTGTAAAACCGATACGATAAAATAAAAGTGAATTATCTTCCCTTTGATAGGGCTGCAATCCAAGCACATTTTTATAAAATTGTGCAGTGGCGGGTATGTTGGCAGTAAGGAGTTCGAGCTCAATAATTTTCATGATATGCCTGTTGAATAAGCGGTTACTAAGTTACAAAATGTGATGTTTTTAAGCTCACAAAAACATCATAATAATACAGGCTGAAAAATACGAAACCCTTAAAGTATTCGTTACATTTGCATCATTAATTACCACTTCGCCATGCGCGTTTCCAAACATTTTCTTGCAGGTGTTACTGCCTTTGTTATCTGGGGGTTTTTCAGCCTTGGATTAAGGCCTTTACAGCAACATCCTTCACTTGATATCCTTTTTTACAGAATATTCCTTTGTGTGTCGCTTATGCTTACAATAGGCCTGGTTTTCAGGAGGAGAGTACTTCTTGATACCATTAGCAACTTTAAGCAGTTGTCGCCACGGCATAAACGAAATTTAGTGCTGGCAACCCTGGGTAGCTCCTTTCTGCTTACGGCTAACTGGTTCCTGTTTATTTATGTAATGAATCATGTAAGTGTAAAAACAGCGTCGTTTGGCTATATGGTATGCCCAATACTTAAAACCGTACTTGCCTATATTATACTCAAGGAACAGCTTAGTAAAATGCAATGGTTTGCTGTAAGCCTTAGTGTTGTGGGCTGCGTGTTGCTTTCGCTTGATAATCCTGCCGACATTATCTACAGCCTTGTTGTTGCAGGAACATATGCCCTGTATCTTATTATCCAGAAGAAAATAACATCGGTAGACAGGTTTCTCCTGTTAACCATACAGGTGTGTATTGCTACATTAGTAATGCTGCCTTTTTACCCACACTATGCCGGGCCTGTGCCGCAACAGCTATCTTTTTACGGTTATATACTTATTATAGCGGTAGTATTTACAATAATTCCCCTATTCCTGAACCTGTATGCTTTAAAAGGTATAAAATCATCTACATTAGGAATGCTGCTTTATATAAATCCGCTTATCGGGTTTTTCCTGGCAGCGTTATACTATGGTGAAAAGATAACACTAATGCAGGCCGGCGCTTATTCGCTTATTATTGTATCTATAGTTTTGTTTAATAGCGGTTATTTCATAAAGCAAAAAGTAACTGCATAATGATGGAACAGTTTTTGTCTCCGAATTGTAAATACATTGAGAATCATGAAAAAAATACTTTTACCTTTTCTTGTTATAGCATTCAGTGCCACAACAGCCAATGCTCAGTTAAAAGGCCTGGCTGATAAAGCCAAGAACGCACTGGGCAGCAAAACCGGGACTACAAACCTAAGCAATACAGATATAAGTGCCGGACTTAAGGAAGCGCTTAAAAAAGGCGTGTCACAACAGGTTACAAAACTTACAGCAACCGATGGTTTTTTTAAGAATGAAGCTGTAAAGATACTATTGCCGGACGAACTTAAAAAAGTTGACCAGACGTTGCGGAAAATGGGCATGTCAAATCTGGCTGATGAAGGTATTAAAGTGCTGAACCGTGCTGCAGAAGATGCTGTTAAGGAAGCAACCCCGATATTTGTGAATGCCATAACAAGCATGAGTATTACCGATGCTAAAAATATTCTTATGGGTGCCGATAATTCGGCTACGGCATATTTACAAAAAAGTACAAGCACACCATTATACAGTAAGTTTAATCCTGTAGTTAAAACCTCTTTAAGTAAAGTAGGGGCAGATGCGGTATGGGCTACTATAATTAAAAAATATAACAGCCTGCCATTGGTAAGCAAAGTAAACCCTGACATTAACGATTATGTTACCAATAAAGCCATGGACGGGGTATTTAAAATGATTGCGGTAGAGGAGAAAAATATTAGGAATAATTTCACATCAAGAACTTCTGATTTACTTAAAAAAGTATTTGCTTTACAAGACAAAAAGTAAAGCATTATGAAAAAAATTGTTCTTTTTATACTGCCTGTAATCTTTGTACTTTCGGGTTGTGCCGAACTGCAGCAGGTTGCAGGGCAATTACCTCAGGGCACAGGCATAGGCAATGCTGATATTGCTGCTGCATTGCGTGAAGCACTTGATAAAGGCATTGATACACAGGTAACAAAGCTTACACAAACCGATGGTTTTTACCGTAACGAACTGGTAAAGATATTCCTGCCGGAAGAGCTGCAGAAAGTGGACAAAACGTTACGCAGCATTGGCTTAGGCAGTCTTGCCGATGAAGGTATTAAAATGATGAACCGCGCTGCTGAAAATGCAGTTAAGGAAGCCACGCCCATATTTGTATCAGCTGTAAAGAATATTACATTTAATGATGCAAGGAACATCCTGCTGGGTAACGACGAGGCTGCAACAACCTACCTTAAACGCAGTACCACTTCTCAATTATATGCCAAATTTAATCCGGTTATAAAATCGTCTTTCAATAAAGTTGGGGCTGATAAGGTGTGGAATAATATAATTACAAAGTACAACCAGGTACCACTCGTACAAAAAGTAAATCCTGACCTGACCGATTATGTGACTAATGAAGCTCTTGAGGGTGTTTACAAAATGATTGCGGTAGAGGAAAAGAACATACGTAATAATATTAATGCCCGTACATCAACACTTATGAAAAGGGTGTTCGCAATGCAGGATAATAAATAGCTAATTTTTTAATTATCAGATATATAAAATAACAGTGCCTTAACATTGGCGAGAAATTTATTTAAGTAATTTGCATTCGAAATAAATGGTTTTCTCACATTTGGTTAGGGTTAGTTAGAAAAATGCCGATAGCATTAGTTATCGGCATTTTTATTTGCTTCAGCCTGCACTATTTCACTTAAAATTATGCATAAAGATTATTTGTGTTTCCTATTTTTGCCAAAAAAAGGAGAGGTGAAAAAGAGCGTATTTTTATTATGCCTTATGCTGCACATGGCGGGTTTTGCACAGGAATGGAATTATGACCTGGATACTGCAAAAAAGAAAGCTGCTGCCGAAAATAAAAGTATTTTACTTGTGTTTTCCGGATCAGACTGGTGTGCCCGCTGTATTGAACTTGAAAAGCTGGTATGGCAAAGTGAAAACTTTAAAACAGAAGCCAAAAAAACATGGGTACTGCTGCGTGCCGACTTCCTTCAGAAAAAAGGTAATCCTGAACCAGTAGACGTAAATGACATGAAAATGATACTGGCTGAAAAATATAATCGTGACGGCTTTTTCCCCTTTGTAGTAGTGCTGGATAGAAACGGAAGGGTAATGGGGAAATCGGGCGTTCAGGATTTTACAACCGCCGAAGAATATATTTCACATTTTAAAACGCTTTCTAAGTAAGTTATTCTTCGTCAGCATCAGTTAGCCTTTCGCGTAGTTGTTTAAAATAGGGAAATGCCTTAACCAGGCGGCTGCCGTACCATGAAAACATTTCGCCATCTACAAAAACTGTTTTTGCATGGTGCGTAAAACGTCCTACTTCAAAAGCATCTTCCTCTTTAAAAGGATAAGGTTCAGATGATAAGAATACTACATCAGGGTCGCCCTGTATGCGTATTTTCTGGATAATTATTTCCGGATAACGGCCACGGGTCTCATATATATTGCTAAAGTTATTCAGCTTGAGCATCTCATTAATAAATGTATTTTCGCCTGCAGCCATGTATGGGTTTTTCCATATAAAATAAGCGGCTTTCAGCTGTTTTTTATCTTTGATATAATCCTTGAAATCCTCCAGCCCATAGTTAATTTTATCAATCCATTGTTGTGCCTTAGTGCGTACCGAAAACAATTTTCCGAATTCTGCAATCATATCAATACTATCCTGTATGGTTATAATGTCACTTGTCCATACAGGGGCAATATTACGCATTGCCTCTACAATTTCCTCTGTATTCTCTTCCTTATTGCAAATAATAATATCCGGCTTTAAAAGGCGTATCTTTTCAGCATGTACTTTCTTGGTGCCACCTACTTTTTCTTTTATAGAGCGCAGGTGGTAGGGGTGTATGCAAAACTTGGTTATACCTACAATTCTGTCTTCCAGCCCCAAGTCAAAAAGCAGTTCAGTTTGTGACGGTACAAGTGACACTATACGCATAGGTGTTGCGGTAAGTGTTATTATATGGCCTATCTGGTCAGTATATGATTTAGTTTCAGGTTTCAAGAGGTTATATTTCGAGTGATAAGAGTTGTTGGTCAAGCAGTATGGCCTGCATTTCTTTCTGTACGGTTAAGGCTTCCCCACGAGCTTTCTCAGCAAAATCTTCACCATTGCCTGCATAAATTATTGCCCGTGATGAATTAATAAGCAGCCCCGCCTGGTCATTTAGCCCGTAGCGGCATACTTCTTCAAGGCTGCCGCCCTGTGCCCCTATACCGGGTACGAGTAAAAAGCTGTCCGGAACAATTTTCCGTATTTCCTTAAAGTAGTCTGCCTTTGTAGCGCCTACTACATACATAAGGTTTTCACTGCCTTTCCACGTTTTAGATATTTCCAGCACGGTTTTGTACAGTTCAGTGTTCCCTGCAGATTGTGTCTGAAAATCAAAAGCGCCTTCATTAGATGTAAGTGCCAGTAAAATGGTAAACTTGTTTTTTACGGCAAGAAAAGGCTCTACGCTGTCTTTACCCATGTAAGGCGCAACAGTTACAGAATCAAAATTAAGGTCCTGTAAAAAAGCCCTGGCATACATGGCAGAAGTATTACCAATATCGCCACGCTTGGCATCGGCAATTGTGAAAAGCTCAGGATGTTTATTATTAAGGTACTGAATGGTTTTTTCCAGCGAAAGCCAGCCTTTCAGTCCGTACGCTTCATAAAAGGCGGTGTTAGGCTTGTAAGCAACTGCCAGGTCATGTGTGGCATCTATAATGGCTTTGTTAAATTCGAAAATAGGATCTTCAGTTGCCAGCAGGTGTTGCGGAATTTTATCAAGATCTACATCCAGGCCAATGCACAGGAATGATTTTTTTTGCAGAATTTGTGCGTGTAGTTGTTGTGTTGTCATGCTGTTGTAGTTGTACCGCAAAAATATCAAATTAAAATGTATTGGCTATCAGAGAAGCAAAAAAGCAACCCATAATAATGGATTGCTTTTACTATTTACTTTCAAATGGTTGTTTTATACTAGTATTTTATTCCAAACTTGGCAGCTTCAGCCTTGGCTTTAGGTATTTCAGCCTTAATGTTTGCAATACGTGTAGCATCACTTGGGTGCGTGCTTAAAAATTCCATAGGTGCAGAACCTGATGAATTGGCCGACATGCGCTGCCAGAATTCGGTAGCCCTTTCAGGGTTATAGCCTGCAATAGCCATAAGGGTAAGTCCAATAGCGTCTGCTTCGTTTTCGTGCTTACGGCTAAAGGGTCGTGTGCCAAGTACCTGGGAACCTACACCATATGCCTGCTGGAATATTTGTTGTGTCTGCGCTGTTTTGCCTGATGTTGCTACACCTACTCCTGCTGCTCCAAGTTCCTGCAGCGTAGAAGCGCTCATACGCTGTGCCCCATGGTTTACAAGAGCGTGTGCCACTTCGTGGCCCATTACCGTTGCAAGTCCTGCCTCGTCTTTGGTTATAGGTAATATACCTGTGTATACTACAATTTTACCACCCGGCATACACCATGCGTTTACCTCATTATTTTGCACCAGCTTGTATTCCCACTGGTAGTCTTTAAGATAGCCCTGGTAACCGTTTGCATTCAGGTACTTTTCTGCGGCAGCCTTTATTTTTTGTCCTACGCTTGTTACCATGTTAGCCTGGGCGGTTCCCGTTACAACCTTATTCTCTTTTATAAACTGGTCATATTGCTGGAAGGCACTTGGAAATATCTGGTCATTCGATACGAAATTCAGGTCTTTCTTGCCTGTAAAGGGATTGGTGGTACATGCAAAAACAAGTACACCCATCAGGGCGCTAAGGGCTATTATACGTCGTTTCATAGAAAGGTTTTGTTGGTTTTATATCCAAATTTAACAAATAAATTCTATAAAATAATCTCAAAAATATAGGCTAAAAGTTAAACTATTGTAAATGAGTTTACATGCGTCATAAACAAAACTTAAAGCTGTAGGCGGTTGGCAGGGCTATTTGTAATTTTAATATAATTAAATTCCTGATGTATGAAAATCAATTACTTAATTCTCTTTTTAATTTCGCCTTTACTGGTATTGGCGCAGGGTAAAAAAACACTGCCTGCACCATCAGAATCCCATACATACTACTCAAATGTTATAGGGTGGAAAGACGGACGTACACCAAAAGCGCCTGCAGGATTTAAAGTGGAAAAATATGCCGATGGTTTTGATAATCCTCGCTGGATGTATGTTATGCCTAATGGGGACATTCTCGTTGCAGAAAGCAATTCAAATTACGGACCACTGAAACAGGCCGGGGCGGTAGTTATAGGTGCAGCAAAATCAAAAGAAGTGGCTAAAAGCGCTGACAGGATAACCCTTTTGCGTGATACTAATAAGGATGGCAATCCTGATGAGCGGCACACATTCCTTACACAGGGCCTTAACCAACCATTCGGGATGCTGGTTATAAATAACTGGCTATATGTGGCTAATACCGATGCGCTTATGCGTTATCCTTATAAGAGTGGCTCGACAGCTATAACCGAGCCGGGCCAAAAGATTGCATCGTTGCCAGAGGGCAAAAAGAACCAGCACTGGACACGAAATATTATAGCCAGTGTTGATAATAGTAAGCTATAGATCGCTGTAGGAAGTTCGGGCAATATTGCCGAAAATGGGATGGAAGAAGAAATGAACCGTGCGTGTATACTTGAAGTAAATCCCGATGGTTCGGGACTTAAGGTTTATGCTTCGGGTCTTCGAAACCCGGTTGGGATGGACTGGGCGCCTGGAACAAAAACACTATGGACTGCGGTAAACGAACGTGACGGACTTGGTAACGATCTTGTTCCTGATTATCTTACCAGTGTAAAGCCCGGAGCATTTTACGGATGGCCCTGGGTATATTGGGGTAACTATACCGATGAGCGTGTAAAAGAGCCCAAACCAAAACACGTTGATAAAACCATTATGCCTGAAGTTGATCTGGGTGCGCATACAGCTTCAT
>JBQGDS010000295.1:0-11472 GCA_052039185.1 Flavobacterium sp. | reverse complement strand
AATGATTTTACATCAGCAATGCCCGACGGATCTTCGCTGTGCCAACCCATATCCAGCAACCCGAAGCTTAGCTGTCGTAATGTAGCCATGCCTTCCTGGAAACTGGCACTTTCCTTTATTTTCTCAATATATTCTATAGGTATAATTTCATTTGTCTGGTAATGTTTTGCAAATAAAGCCAGGGCTTCCGGCTCATAGCACCAGTTTTCCATAACCTGGCTTGGCAGCTCTACAAAGTCCCAGTATACACTTGTGCCGCTAAGGCTTGGGTAAACCGTATCGGCCAGCATGCCGTGCAGCGCATGCCCAAATTCATGGAACAGTGTTGTAACCTCGTTAAAGGTTAATAGTGATGGCTTGGTTTCGGTAGGCTTGGTAAAATTGCATACAATAGATACGTGGGGCCTTTCGTTCACACCATCTTTTATATACTGCGGCTTGAATGAAGTCATCCATGCACCGTTTCGTTTCCCTTTTCTCGGGAAAAAATCGGCGTAGAATATAGAGTTCAGGCTGCCGTCAGCATTCGTTACTTCATAGGTGGTGACATCCTTATGGTATTTGTCAATATCCTGTACTTCAGTAAACTTTAATCCATATAGTTTTCCTGCTATGGTAAAAGCGCCATTCAGTACATTTTCAAGCTTAAAATACGGCTTCAGCTTTTCATCATCAAGGTTAAAAAGCTTCTGTTTCAGCTTTTCGCTGTAATAAGCACCATCCCATTTTTCAAGCTTGTCAATTCCATCAGTTTCTTTAGCGAAAGCTGTCAGCTCGGCAAACTCTTTTTCGGCAGCAGGCTTTGCTTTATCAAGCAGGTCATTTAAAAATGACTTTACTTTACCGGGAGTCTCGGCCATACGCTCTTCAAGCACAAAATCAGCGTGTGATTTATAGCCTAGTATATTGGCGCGTTCATGACGAAGCTGCACAATATCAAGCACTATCTTTTGGTTGTCATGCTCATTGCCCTGAAATCCTTTTGCACCAAAGGCAATTGCCATTTTTTTGCGTAGTTCACGGTTATTGGCATAGGTCATAAAAGGTATATAGCTTGGGTAATCCAGTGTGAAAACCCATCCCTCTTTTTCCAGGCTCCTGGCCAGTTCCCTTGCAGCCTCAACCGCGCCTTCCGGTAAGCCGGTTAAGTCACTCTCATCCGTTATGTGCAATTGGTAAGCATTGGTTTCTTCCAGTACATTTTCTCCAAACTCAAGGCTTAATCTTGACAATTCTTTATCAATTTCCCTAAGCCTTGCCTTTTTATCATCAGGCAGGTTAGCGCCATTCCGTGAAAAACTTTTGTATTTTTTATCCAAGAGGGTTTCCTGTTCCGGGGTTAAATCCAGTGAGTCTTTCATATCATACACTGCCTTAACCCTTTCAAATAATGCTTTGTTCAGTCGCACATCGTTACCAAATTCTGATAATAGTGGAGAAACTTCCATTGCTATTTTCTGTATCTCATCATTGGTCTCGGCAGAGTGCAGGTTAAAGAATATAGAGGAAATTCTTTCCAGCATTTCACCGCCAAAAGACATGGCAGCAATGGTATTTTCAAAAGTTGGCGCTTCAGGGTTATTGGTAATACCGTCAATTTCTTTACGGGCTGCTTCTATACCTTCTTTAAAAGCAGGCATAAAATCTTCATTTTTTATCTGGCTGAAGGGTGCAGTATCGTGTTTTGTGCTGAATTTTTGTGTCAGTATATTCATTTTTACAATAAACGTTTTATAAACTAATTTTTATTGAAATCTACATTTTTGGTTTCAAATGGCTTTTCTATGCAAACAGTATCTCTTCCGTAAATACGTACATTGTTACCAACATTATGCGCATCAAGGCTTATACTCTTTACCTTAGAGTAATCGTATTTATCTTTTTTGGATTTGCAGCCTGTTAATGCAATAGCGGCCAGCAAGCAGAATACTACCGTTTTCATAACTCAGGTTTTGGGTTATGACTTGTTTTTCAGATTATCCGATGCCTTGTTAACCGCATCTTTCAGGTCTTGTTTGTAGGCAAGTATTTTAGCCTGTACCAGCTTATCATGGCTGCCCATTATTTGTGCTGCCAGTATACCTGCATTTTTAGCGCCGTTTAGCGCTACTGTTGCTACAGGTACACCGCCCGGCATTTGCAGTATAGAAAGCACGCTGTCCCATCCGTCAATAGAATTGCTTGATTTTACTGGTACGCCTATAACCGGCAGCGGGCTCATAGAAGCTACCATGCCCGGTAGGTGGGCTGCGCCACCTGCACCTGCAATAATAACCGAAATCCCGCGAAGATGTGCTGTAGTGCTGTATTCAAACAGTTTTTCGGGTGTGCGGTGTGCTGATACTATGTCTACTTCTGTTTCTATGCCGAAATCGGCTAATATGCTTATGGCATCCTGCATTACCGGCATATCCGATATGCTGCCCATGATTATTCCTATTTTCATCCTGATTAAAATTTAAAGCTATTTACTGATAACCCTGATTGTATTTTTTACTTCTTCCGCAATTTTACGTGCTTCGGCAATATCTTCATTTACAATGGTGACATGTCCCATTTTGCGGAAAGGCCTTGTTTGCTTTTTGCCATAAATATGCGGTGTAACACCATCTTTTGCCAATATTTTTTCAATATTTTCATAGACTACATCGCCGGAATACCCTTCTGCACCCACCAGGTTTACCATAATGCCTGCCGCTTTACTGTCGGTATTACCAAGAGGCAGATTCAGTATAGCGCGAACATGCTGCTCGAACTGGCTGGTGTAGCTGGCTTCAATAGAATAATGACCGCTGTTGTGTGGCCTTGGCGCAACTTCGTTTACAAGTATTTCATCATCTTCCGTCTGGAACATTTCAACAGCAAGCAAGCCCACATGGTTAAATTTCTCTGATACCTGCAATGCAATTTTCCGTGCCTTTTCAGCCACGGCATTATCAATACGCGCGGGGCAAATTACATATTCCACCTGGTTGGCTTCCGGATGAAATTCCATTTCTACAACCGGGTAGGTTTTTATCTCGCCGGATGGGTTTCTTGCTACAATAACTGCAAGCTCATTCCTGAAAGGTATCATAGTTTCTGCAATACATTCGCCATCAGGCAGTCCTGTAAAGCTCTCTACAGAACGTATTACTTTAACGCCATTACCGTCATAGCCAAACTGTGTGCTTTTCCAAACAAAAGGCATGGTAACTTCATGCTCCTTTACTGCCTGCTGCAATGCGGTAAGCGTGTCAAATCGTTTATAATCTGCAGTAGGTATATTGTGTTGCCTGTAAAAATCTTTTTGTGTGCCTTTGTTTTGTATCAGCCGCAGCGTTGCTGAAGAAGGATATACTTTTACACCTTCGCTCTCCAATTTTTCTAGCGCATCTACGTTTACATGCTCAATTTCAAAGGTAAGTACATCAGCATGCCTGCCAAAGTTGTAAACAGTATCAAAATCCATAAGGTCGCCCTTAAAAAATTTATCACTGCCTATTTTGCACGGGGCTTCATCGCTTGGGTCAAGTACATAGGTTTGTATGTCAAACTTCCTGGTTTCGGTCAGCAGCATTTTGCCGAGCTGGCCACCGCCAAGTATTCCCAGTTTAAAATCAGAAGAAAAATAATTCATTTGTTGTGTGTTGTTAGTAATGCCAAAGATACTTAAAGCGACTAATTTTTCCGATGGCTTTATGAACAGATTTTAAAGTATTTGCCGTTGTTTTTAAAAATGGTTTTGTAGTTTTTTACTTAATTTTAGCATTTGACTAACCAAAAGGTGTGGAATTATATTTGTATTTTAGAGGTTCACTAATCCTGAACGGGATATGAAAAATTAAAGGTATGAGGTTAAGCATTGAACGCAAGCCGGAAAAAGTACTTCCGGATACGAGAAGGGTTATCGCCCGTTTTTTCTTTAATGGCGAAGAGAGAGCTGTTGAACTTATAAAAAAAATACTGGCACTTGATAAGGATGAAGTTTTTGGACTGGTGTCTCCGCTACTGCAGGATTTTTCTAAAAGGCATCGTAATATTACCCGAAAGCTGTTTAGGCACTGTGAGCGTGTAAAACACTATATTAATACCGTCGGCGGCGACTATGAAAAACTGGATGATTATACTAAGTTACTTATAGGTGCTTATTTTACGCACGAATATTCAATTGAATCAGCAGCATTTTTCAATCCGTCTATAGTTCAGGATCCTGATCAGACCAATCTTGAGGAAGGACAGCTGCGTGTTATAATCAGTTTCCGCGCTGTGGGCGAAGGGCACGTATCTTCAGTAGTGTTCCGCAGGGCTTTGATAGACAAACATAATAATATAACAGTAATTCCTGCCGGAAATTATATTGATGAAGCCGAAAAAATACATAATGTGGTGTACCAGAAAAGGCTGTTCCTTAAAAAAGCTGCCGAAGCAGATATAAGTGAAGAGTTTATGCTGAAAGTTGCTGACAGGCTGGAAGACCGTTTTGATTATGAGCAGCTAAAAAGCCTTGTACTTGAAGCAAGAAAAGATACCAAAGACCAGGCCGTAATAAAACAGTATAATCTTATATTGGCACTATCCGACAGTTACAGGCGTATTACTTTTTCGAAAGATACTGATATAAGTGACAGGGTTATTTTTCCCATATCAGATTTCGAAATGAAAGGTATTGAAGATGCCCGCTTTGTACGCTTTACAGATGATAATGGTAAAATTGTATATTATGCTACTTATACTGCCTATGATGGTATACACATTATGCCCAAACTTTTAAAAACAACCGATTTTTATGAGTTTAAAACCAGTCCGCTAAACGGGGCGGGGGCAAAAAATAAAAACCTGGCACTTTTCCCAAGGAAGATAAATGGTAAGTATGCTATGCTGTCCAGGATTGACGGATGGAATAATTACCTGATGTATTCGGATAACATTAACGAATGGGAAGACCCAATAAAAATTCAAGGGCCTGAATATCCGTGGGAGTTTGTGCAGATAGGTAATTGTGGTTCACCTATTGAAACCGAGTACGGCTGGCTGGTAATAACCCATGCCGTGGGCTATATGCGTAAGTATAGCATAGGTGCATCGTTACTTGATATTGATAATCCTGAAAAAGAAATAGGCAGGCTGAAAGACCCGCTGATCGTACCAAATCCTGATGAGAGGGAAGGATATGTGCCAAATGTTGTATATTCGTGCGGTTCTGTAATACATAACGGCGAGCTGATATTGCCATATGGACATAGTGACCACAGTTCAGGATTTGCTACGGTAAACCTTAAAACACTACTGGACAGGCTGAGAAACGGAGGCTGATAGTATCCGGTCGCTGTATTCAAAGGAGTAATTTGCGATAGTTAATAATAGTAATCAATTGGAAGAGGGTAGTGCCAGCCGTGGTTTTTTTGCTAAGAATCCGGTACTTAAAATAAGAGAGTTCCTGTCGTTTTTAAGTATACGTTTTGGGCTGATTTTTGCCCTTAACATGCAAATAACCATAATATACTATTGGGTTTATCATATAACCAATGATAAGCTTGCTCTTGGACTTGTAGGACTGGCTGAAGTGATCCCTGCCATAGGCTGTTCGCTCTTTGCAGGCCATATAGTAGACCTGAATGAAAAGCGCAAGATGGTATTATTCTGTATATCAGGGTATATACTCACATCGGTTACGCTGTTTACACTTACCACACCTTTTTCGTTAGATAAGTTAGGTGTTAACACAACACTGTATATTATATACTTCCTGGTTTTCTGCGGTGGAATTATCCGTTCATTCATGGGGCCTTCGGTGTTTTCATTATTCGGACTTGTAGTGCCAAGGCAGCATTTTCCTAATGCTACCAGCTGGAGCAGTATGGCCTGGCAAACAGGTGCAATGCTTGGCCCGCTTGTAGCAGGACTTATGATAGCCTTGAACGGGGTAATAACAGGTATGCTTATAGTAGTAAGTATTATTTTACTGCTCCTTATTCCTATACTTTCCATAAGCAGGAAACCTATACTTAAAAAAGAAAAGGAACCGATGCTGCAAAGCCTTACACAGGGATTGCGTTTTGTAGTAAAAACTCCCGCTCTGCTCGGTGCGCAACTGCTGGATATGTTCTCAGTATTATTTGGTGGAGCGGTAGCGTTGCTGCCTGTATATCAAAAAGAGATATTACATGTAGATGAGGTGGGCTTTGGGATACTGCGTTCGGCGCCGGGTATTGGTGCTTTGCTCACTTTGGGTATCCTGGCATTCCTGCCACTTAAAACCTATCCCGGCAGAAAATTATTCCTGGCAGTTGGCGGGTTTGCATTATCTATAATTGTATTCGGGCTTTCTACCAATTTTATCTTGTCATTCTTTATGCTGTTGCTTTCAGGTATGTTTGATGCCGTAAGTGTAGTAATTCGCAGTACGATCCTTCAGCTTGTTACACCAGATCATATGCGTGGGCGCGTAGCATCGGTCAATACTATTTTTGTCAGCTCATCAAACGAGTTGGGTGATTTTGAAAGTGGCGTAATGGCACACTGGCTGGGTACGGTACGTGCGGTGGTTATAGGTGGCTGTCTTACCTTAGGTGTGGTTATGGTAACGTTTTTCAGCGCTCCGCAATTGCGTAACTTTAATTTTGATGACGAAGGCAAAAAAGATGAAGAATAGGTTAATAAAATATAAAAGGCGCCGAAGCGCCTTTATTTATATCAGTCCTTTAACTTCATCAAAATTAAGTCCGCCATAGTTGCCGGAACTCATTAGTAGCAGGGCAACACCTTTAGTGTCATATTTAAGATGGTACAGGTATTCTTTAAACGCAACCGGATTGGTGTAAATAATTAAATCTTCACGGTTAAATGCTTTTGCGATTTGTTCGTAGGTAACTTCTTCCAGCTGTTTTATTTTTACAGCATCAGGCGAGTAGAATACCACAGCTACATCGGCAGCGTCAAGTGCACCCTCATATTCCTTAAGGAATTCTGCATTAAGGCTGCTATATGTATGTAATTCAAGGCAAGCGATAAGGGTACGTTCAGGGTATTGCTCCTTAACCGCTTTGGTAGTTGCAGCCACTTTGCTTGGCGAATGCGCAAAATCTTTATACGCTACGTTATTGCCGTTTTCAGCAATTTTTTCAAGGCGTTTGCTGGCGCCTTTAAAACTGGCGATAGCCTCATAAAAGTCGGCTTCATCCACACCCATGTTCTGGCATATCCATTTTGCCCCCGCAAGGTTATTAAGGTTGTGCGCTCCAAAAACCTCTATAGGCATAGGCCCTTCAGGCGTGGCTAGATAAGTAATACCATTTTCTACATTATATTCAGGCGTGCTGTACGGAATTTTGCGTATAGGGTTTGTAGCTGCTTCAGCAACACGTTTTACTTCCGCATCATCTTCGTTGTAAATCAGTATACCGCCATTGGTAATCTTTTCTATAAAAATTTCAAACTGCTCAACATAATTCTCATACGTAGGGAATACGTTAATATGATCCCAGGCTATACCGCTTATCAGTGCAATATTTGGCTGATATAGATGGAACTTAGGCCTGCGATCCATAGGCGAGGAAAGGTACTCGTCTCCCTCCAGTACAATAAAATCATTATCTTCAGTAAGCTTTACCATAGTGTCAAAACCTTCCAGTTGAGCGCCTACCATATAATCCACATCAATAGTATGATAATGCATAACATGCAGTATCATACTGGTAATAGTAGTTTTGCCGTGGCTGCCACCTATTACTACACGTGTTTTATTTTTAGACTGCTCATACAAAAACTCCGGGTATGAATATATTTTCAGACCCAGTTCCTGTGCCTTAAGCAATTCAGGATTATCAGCCTTGGCATGCATGCCCAGTATTACTGCTTCTATGTCTGAGGTAATCCTTTCAGCGAACCATCCTAATTCAGCAGGCAAAAGGCCTTTCTTCTCCAAACGGGTTCTTGACGGCTCAAAAATAGCATCATCACTACCAGTTACCTTATATCCTTTGTCATGCAGGGCAAGTGCCAGGTTGTGCATGGCAGCGCCGCCTATCGCGATAAAATGTGTACGCATTGGTTTATTTTGGAATTTATTTCAAATGTAAAGTAAAGCAATTAAATAAGGAAGTTATACGAAATAAAAAACCGCCCCTTTTGGAGCGGTTCTTTGTGTCTGTTGCAAATGTCTTATCTTACAATAGTCATTTCATCAACAATATGCTTAGCACCTGAGAATTTGTCTATCACCCAAAGTACATAACGAATATCTACGTTAATAGTTCTTTGCAGGTCTTTGTCAAAAATAACGTCACCGGCCATAGCCTCAATGTTACCGTCAAATGCAAGGCCTATAAGTTCGCCTTTACCATTAAGTACCGGCGAACCTGAGTTACCGCCTGTAATATCGTTATCAGTAAGGAAGTTTACCGGCATATAACCTGCTTTATCAGCATATACACCATAATCTTTCTTCTTGTTAAGGTCAATCAGTTTCGCAGGAAGATCAAATTCATCATCTTTCGGCTTGTATTTTTTTACAGTACCGTCAAGTGTTGTATAGTAGTTTACTTTAGCATCATTCCTTTTGTCAGCAGGCAGCGAACGTACTTTACCATATGTAAGGCGTAGTGTGCTGTTAGCATCAGGATAGTATTTTGCGTTAGGGTTGGCCTCCCTCATGCCCTCTACTAAAAGGCGGAACGATTTTGAATAATCAGCATCAAGTTGTGCCTGCTCGTCTGTCTTAGCCCTGTATTTGGTCATAAGGTCAGCTGACAGTGTGTAAAGAGGATCGTTTTTAAGCACGTCTGTATTCGGATTGTCTAAAAACGCTTTAAGCTTATCCTGGCTTGTAAAGATACTTTTTGCAAAAGCGTCATTTACATATTTAGTGAAGTTGTTATTGTTCTCTTTACCAATTTTAGCAACAAGCGGAGCAATTTCATATCCTGTAGACTTTGTAGCGTACAGGTTAAGCTGTGCAGCAAGAACATCTTTTTCAAGCGGCTCGTAAAGTGTTTTGTAGGTTTCAGCTACTGCAGCATCAAGATCAGGACGCATTGCTGCCCTTTGTGAGGCATCAGCCTTAACATATGCCTCAAGCCCACGGCCTATGCTGTACGGCAGCGCTGCAAATGTAGCAGTACGAAGCATACCTACAAGGTAATTGTCATGTCGTGCCTTTTCGTTAGTCTTTGAATAATAATTATTAAGGGTAGCTATAACACTGCCATACTTTTCTTTGTTTTCCGGATTGTTCTCCCACTTGTTAAAGTCGGCTTCCGCTTTAGCTTTGGTAGCAGCTGTTTTGTGCTTCGTAAGCGCATCAATCATACCCTGGCGGTTTTTCCAGTAGTTGGCTACACCGGCATATTGCGATGCATACTCAAGGCGCACTTTGTCGCTCTTGTCCATGTGTGCCTTCATTTTATCCATACCTACTTTAGATGATTCCACCCATGCAGGATAAGCAAACTTAACGTTTTGCTCAATACCGCCCGATGGCATCCAGCGGTTGGTACGGCCAGGATAACCCAATATCATGGCAAAATCATTTTCCTTAACACCTTTAAGGCTCACAGGAAGGTAATGCTTAGGCTTAAGCGGCACGTTTAGCGGAGAATACTCAGCCGGGCTTACACCATCCGGTGCAGCATATACACGGAACATAGAGAAGTCTCCCGTGTGGCGTGGCCATTCCCAGTTGTCAGTATCTCCACCGAATTTACCGATGTTTTCAGGAGGCGTACCTACAAGGCGAACATCAGTGAAATCCTGGTATACAAAATAGTAATATTCATTGCCCTGGAAGAAAGAGCGTACTGAAACGGTATATTTTCCGTTCTCGCTGTTTTCTTTTTCAATAAGGGCGCTTTCCTGCTGAATGGCTTTTTCCCTTTCAGCTTCAGTCATCCTTGGGTTAATTTTTGAAAGAATCCTTTTAGATACGTCGTCCATCCTTACGAAGAAACGTACATAAAGGTCTTTAGGCTTAAGCTCCTGTTTGCGGTCAGATGCCCAGAAACCATTTTTAAGCAGGTTGTTTTCGGGAGATGAAAGCTCGGCAATTGCATCATAACCACAATGGTGGTTGGTAAGCAAAAGCCCGTCTTTTGAAATTACTTCGGCAGTACAGCCACCGTTAAACTGCACAATAGCATCTTTAAGGCTGTGGTTGTTAATGCTGTAAATTTCCTGTGGAGTAAGCTGCAGACCCATTTTCTGCATATCACGGTGGTTCAGTCGTTCAATGAACATAAGGAACCACATTCCTTCGTCAGCCCTCACCGGCAGTACCATGAATGTCATGGTAAGGAATAAGATCAGTTTTTTCATTATGATTTGAATAAAGTTAATAGTGTTCAAGCTAATAGTCATTGCAACAGTAAAATTGTTACAAATTTGGCTATAACTTTTTTAGTGTTGCGAATATACCCCTTTTTGCAGATTTGATAAAATAAAGGATATTAAAAGTAGGTTTTTATAATAACTTAAATAAAAAACGCCCTGTAAGGGCGTTTTTTATTTTTAATTGTTCAGCATCTGCCACAATTTGTCTTTCAGTTCTGTAAGGCCCTGTTGCGCTACAGACGAAATAAACAGGTACGGGATACCTTTAAATTCTTTATCTAATATAGCCTTCATTTCAGCTTTCAGCTCATCGTCAAGCATATCTGCTTTTGACACTACTACCAGCCTGTCTTTATCCAGCATTTCAGGATTGTAACGACGAAGCTCATCAAGCAGGATATCATATTCTTTTTTAATATCCTCAGCATCGGCAGGGATAAGGAACAGCAGCGTTGAATTCCTTTCGATATGGCGAAGGAAATAATGCCCAAGCCCTTTACCTTCGGCCGCACCTTCTATAATTCCAGGTATATCAGCCATTACAAACGACTGGAAATCCCTGTAGGCAACAATGCCCAGATTTGGCTTAAGAGTAGTAAAAGGATAATCGGCAATTTTAGGTTTGGCAGATGTAAGCACCGATAGCAGCGTACTCTTGCCAGCATTAGGGAAACCTACAAGCCCTACATCAGCCAGTACTTTAAGTTCCAGGATAACATCATGCTCTTCGGCAGGCATACCCGGTTGTGCATATCTTGGAGTTTGGTTAGTGCTACTGCGGAAATGCCAGTTACCCAATCCGCCTTTTCCACCTTTGGCTATAATTTTCTTTTCTCCGTGTTCGGTTATTTCAAAAAGTATTTCTCCGGTCTCCTTGTCTTTTACAACAGTCCCCAGTGGTACTTCAATAAACTTATCCTCACCATCGGCACCGGTACTGCGTGCGCTACCGCCATCGCCACCGTGACCTGCTTTAATATGGCGGGCAAATTTTAAATGGTACAGTGTCCATAGGCTTTCATTGCCTACTAAATATACGTGTCCGCCACGGCCACCATCGCCACCGTCAGGACCGCCTTTTTCAATAAATTTTTCCCTGTGCAAGTGTGTAGATCCCTTACCTCCCTTACAGGAAGACACATAAATCTTTACATAATCTACAAAATT
>JBQGDS010000294.1:0-3094 GCA_052039185.1 Flavobacterium sp. | reverse complement strand
CTAAAATAATAAGGAGGCAATAATTATGGAACTTATACTTAAACAAGACGTACAGGATTTAGGGTTTAAAGATGATGTTGTTACAGTAAAGCCTGGTTATGGCCGTAACTTTCTTATCCCTCAGGGTTTTGCCGTAATAGCAACTCCATCAGCTAAAAAAGTACTTGCTGAGAACTTGAAACAACGTGCTTTTAAAGAGCAGAAATTAGTAGATGATGCTAAGAAAACTGCTGAAGCTTTAAAAGCTGTAGAAATAAAAATATCTGCTAAAGCAGGTGGCGAAAAACTATTTGGTTCTGTAACCAATGCTGATATCGCTGAAGCTTTAGAAAAGGCCGGTCAGCCAATCGAGAAAAAATTCATCACTTCAGGTATCGTTAAGCGTACCGGTAAGTACAATGCTAGCGTAAGGCTTCACCGTGATGTAATTGTTGACCTTCCTTATGAGATTGTTGCTGAGCAGGCTGCACAGTAATTTTCAACAAAACACAGGAGCCCCGATATTTCGGGGCTTTTTTTTTGAGCAAGATGCTAAGGTTATGAGTTCCTTAGCTTCATAGAAACCTGAAGAAATGAAATACATACGATTAACGAAAGAACAGCTTGAAGAACTGCATCCGGAATTTAGCCGTTTCCTTGCTTCGCAATCAATAGATAAGGCAGAGTGGGACACCATTAAAGCTGAAAAACCGGAAGTTGCCGAACAGGAAATTGATGTGTTCAGTGACCTGGTTTGGGAGGGAGTGCTTGAACAGGCCGAATGGCTGGAGCATTATTCTAAAAACCATATTTTCCTTTTTAAGATGAACAAGGAAAATATGGAGAGTATTATTATTCATGCGCACGGAGCGCCGGTTGATTTCCTTACTGAAGAAGGATTGATGTGGCTTAATGAAAACATTTTTGCAAAAGAAGTGAATGTAACCCGCGGGCAGAAGCCTTTTGGCGAAGACCGCAATGCCGAAATTTTCAGCCTGATGCAACAAGGCGCTACCTTAAGCGATGGCACCTTATACAAGCAGCTTGAGGATATGTTTTAGACTGAGTTATTGAGTGTTTTAAGAGCTTAGTTACTCTGTGCCTTCAAAATACTCAAAGGCATCAATAATATCAAGATACACACCATCAAATCCGGCAGTAACTATTTTAGTAAGGTAGCTGTCGGATTTTTTGTATATGATATCCTGCCAGTCACTGTTCCAGTACTGTACTTTGTAATTCCCCGGCCAGTCCGGATTTTCAGCCGCCATCCACGTCGGTGGGTTAGTGGCCCATGCAGGATTCCAGTAATAGCGGTAATCTTCCGCTTCGCCTATGCTCATGTAGCAAAGCAGCATACGCCTGCCACCGTTTGCCTTGTGGTGCAATTGTTCAATTTCACCTGACGTGAACTGTTCGTTCAGAAAAAACAAATCCATAATTACCACATCATAATTCGTGGCAGCCACATCAGAAATAAAAGCCTGTTTGCTTGCAAAATTTTCTGGATTAATAATGTATAAAAGGTTTTTAGCATGATTAAGCGAAGTAATGCTATTGCTGTTCTCGTTGTATGGCGTACCTGCAGGAATTATATTTAAAGCACGTTGCGGAGCTGCAAAAGATACATATCCCGCAGTGGCATTCTGCTGATATGACGATGCCATTTTAGATGGCGTGCTGCAATAGTCGGTAACCAGTATCGTTTTTCCGTTTGCTTTAGAGATGTTGAGGAGTGAACGTAAATACGCATTATCTTCAGAGGGAGTGGCCTCATCATCATTTACATAACCATAAAAAAGATCTTCCTGTCCGTTCCCGTCAATAGCATTCAGGTATGCAATGTCCGGACTGCCCTCGTTATCGCCATTGGTTGTAACCAGTTCAATACCATTTTGCGGCACAATAGCAAAGTTTGGGTTCATGCCTTTTGCCCTGGCGCTTATGCCCTGTACAAGGGTACGCATTTCCTGCTTGTAGATAGTGTTTTCCCTACCATCGTTTCCGTTTGCACCATCACTGCTACTGCATGCTGTCAGCGCCAGTATAAAAAGCGCTGCTACTATCCGTTTCATATTTGTCTTTTTAGTAGTAAACTCATAATCCTGTATGAAAAGTATACTGATGTAAAAATATATATAAACATTTTCCTTTTGCTTAAGTTTGGCTAATTTAGCAGGTGCAAATAAATACCATTCATGGACATCCTTCAACAAATTACCGCACTTCGCGAGGAGCTAAACCAACATAATTATAATTATTATGTTCTTGATACGCCTACAATAACTGATTTGGAGTTCGATATAAAGCTGAAAGAGCTTCAGGAGCTGGAGGCGAAGCATCCCGAGTATTTTGATGAGGATTCGCCTACGCAGCGAGTGGGTGGTGCCATAACTAAAAATTTCAATACCATACAGCATGAATATCGTATGTACTCACTGGATAATTCCTACTCAAAAGAAGAATTACTTGAGTGGAAAAAACGCCTGCAGCGTGGCCTGGGTACCGATAAAATTGAATATACCTGCGAACTGAAATATGACGGGGCATCAATAAGCATAATATACGAAAACGGAAGGCTGCTTCGCGCAGTTACGCGAGGTGACGGATTTCAGGGAGATGAGGTGACTACCAATATAAAAACCATTAAAACTGTACCCATAAAGCTGAAAGGCGATTATCCTGAACGTTTTGAAATACGCGGTGAGATAATCCTCCCGCTGGAAGGTTTTGCCCGCATGAACCAGGAATTAATAGAGGCAGGGGAAACACCATATGCCAATCCCAGAAATACAGCATCGGGCAGCCTGAAGCTTCAGGACAGTGCTTTAGTTGCCAAACGTCCGCTTGATTGCCTGCTGTACTCACTGGTAGGCAATCTGCCTGCAAAAACGCAGTTTGAAGGCCTTGAAAAAGCACGCCAGTGGGGTTTTAAAGTACCGAATGAAGCACGCCTTGCCAAATCAATGGATGAGGTAATGGATTTTATAGAATATTGGGACACGCATCGACACGACCTGCCCTATGAAACCGATGGTGTTGTTATAAAAGTTAATGACATTCATCAGCAGGAGGAACTGGGCTACACAGCCAAGTCACCACGCTGGGCCATAGC
>JBQGDS010000293.1:0-1883 GCA_052039185.1 Flavobacterium sp. | reverse complement strand
GGGTGTACCCTTCGAACTGGCTGAAAAGTAAATCTGTAATTTCCTGCATGGGTTATTGTTCAGCTTCAAAAGTGTATACCAGGGTAAATTCTTCTATTTCTTCAAACCGGAAACTGTACATCCTGTTTATTTCTTCAAATTGTACATGTGCCATGCCTGACAGATTTTCAATACTGAAAGGCTGTACATGGATGTTTTGCTTAAAGCTTATGCCTTCTCGCGAAATCATTTTAAAGACTGCCTCTTTAATGCCCCATATCACAATAAGCATACGGGTATAGTCTTCCAGGTGCAGCGGGTCAAGAAAAGCGAATTCCGCCTCAATAAACTTATCGGCAATCTTTACTACTTTTTCCCTTCGCAGTTCCATGTCAATACCTGTGTTGCGGCTGCTTATTATAATAGCAGAAAATCCGTAAGAATGGGTTATGGATATGTTCTTGCCATCCTCAAGGTAGGGCTTTCCATCCTGTGTGTAATGCAGGTCAAAATCAGTATACCCGGCTTCCTGCAATAACATCCGTACGCTGAGGAAACCACGGCGGTGCTGCTCACTTTTCATTCTCCCGATTCTTGAAATGCAGGCATCTTTAAGCTGTACAGCGGCGGTAAGCTCTTCCAGGCTTTCGGTAATTTTCCAAACCAGGAGCCTGGTGTCATGGCCTATGTATTCGGATTTATATAAGGGCATAGCAGTTTTAAGGATGTATAATACAGGCTTGTTTGTCAAAGCGTTATGCTGTTGCTGTCTGCATTATTTTGATTTTTAATAATAGGTTGGTATAAACCAATTTATTACCTTTGCGCAAATTTTTGCTAATACAAATATACAATATTCAATGAGTACTAACACAATGCCATTTGTGGCTTACAAAGTAAAAGATATTTCGCTTGCGGAATGGGGAAGGAAAGAAATACAGCTTGCTGAGGCTGAAATGCCGGGCTTGATGGCACTTCGTGCAGAATATAAAGATGTACAGCCATTAAAGGGCGCACGTATTGCAGGATGCCTGCACATGACGATACAAACAGCTGTGCTTATAGAAACACTTGTGGCACTTGGCGCTGAAGTTACATGGAGTTCATGCAATATTTTCTCTACACAGGATCATGCTGCCGCTGCTATTGCTGCTGCAGGAATTTCGGTTTATGCATGGAAAGGTATGAACGAAGAGGAGTTTGACTGGTGTATAGAGCAAACGCTTTGGTTTGGTGAAGACCGCCAGCCGCTTAACATGATACTTGATGATGGTGGTGACCTTACCAATATGGTGTTTGACCGTTTCCCTGAGCTTGCTGCAGGTATAAAAGGACTTTCGGAAGAAACTACCACAGGTGTTCACCGCCTTTATGAAAGGATGAAAAACGGAACGCTTGTAATGCCTGCTATAAATGTTAACGACTCGGTTACAAAATCGAAATTTGATAACAAATATGGCTGTAAAGAAAGTGCTGTAGATGCTATTCGCCGTGCTACCGACCTTATGCTTGCCGGTAAAAGGGTAGTGGTATGCGGTTATGGTGACGTAGGTAAAGGTACTGCTGCTTCTTTCCGTGGTGCAGGATCAATTGTTACTGTTACTGAGATAGACCCTATATGTGCACTACAGGCTGCTATGGACGGTTACGAAGTTAAAAAACTGGATACTGTTGTTGGTAATGCCGATATCATCATTACCACTACAGGTAATAAAGATATTGTAGTAGGCCGTCACTTCGAAAAAATGAAAGATAAAACGATAGTATGTAATATCGGTCACTTTGATAATGAAATAGACATGGCTTGGCTTAACAAGAACCATGGCGCCAGCAAAGTGGAAATAAAGCCTCAGGTTGATAAATATACTATTAGCGGTACTGACATTATAATTCTTGCTGAAGGA
>JBQGDS010000292.1:0-5943 GCA_052039185.1 Flavobacterium sp. | reverse complement strand
ATGGCAATATGCCTATACTCATAGGTACATCGCCCACCAGTATGAGCTTGCCGCCTATCAGTTCGGCTACTATGGCATTGGTAATAAATATACCCGCCAGGATTATAAAAACGGTTTGTTTCCGGGTTATAAGCATCAGTGTAATATTGATTATGCCAAAGATACTAATAGTTTGTTTTAGCAGTACGATAGTGTTTACAACAAAAAACCCGCTGCCTTTCGGAGCGGGTTTGTATTGATAAAAGAATTTTACTTATGCAAGTGCAACCCTTTTGAAACCTGTAACAACAAGAGATGAATCAATAGACTTAACATACTCGCTTACGCTAAGTTTGCTGTCTTTGATATAATCCTGGTTAACAAGCGTGTTATCTTTAAAGAAACGGCCAAGTTTACCTTTAGCAATGTTATCAAGCATAGCTTCAGGCTTGCCTTCCTGACGAAGAAGGTCTTTAGCAATTTCAATTTCTTTCTCGATAGTAGCAGCATCAACACCTTCCTCGTTAAGGGCGATAGGAGCCATTGCAGCAGCCTGCATAGCAACATTACGTGCAGCTTCTTCAGCGCCTTCAGCTTTGCCAGAAAGGCTTACTAAAGTAGCGATACGGTTACCGGCGTGGATGTATGAACCTACAAATGCACCTTCAAGTGTTTCGAAAGAACCGATCTCGATTTTCTCACCAATAACACCTGTCTGCTCAGTAAGTTTTTCTTCAACAGATATACCGTTAAAGTCAGCAGCAAGGAATTCTTCTTTAGTTTTAAAGTTAAGCGCAAGGGCAGCAAGGTCGTTAGCAAGCTTAACGAAAGATTCGTTTTTAGCAACGAAGTCAGTTTCGCAGTTTAGTGATATAACAACACCTTCTGTTTTGTCAGCGTTAACAACAGCTATAACAGCACCTTCGGTAGACTCACGGTCAGCCCTGTTAGCAGCAACTTTTTGTCCTTTTTTGCGAAGGTTTTCAATTGCTTTGTCAAAATCGCCTTCAGCTTCAACAAGTGCTTTCTTGCAGTCCATCATACCTGCACCTGTAATCTGCCTTAATTTATTTACGTCAGCAGCAGTAATATTTGCCATTTTAGAAAAGTATTTTAAAGTTTAAAAATAAAAGCCGTCATGCTGATAGCGCTACAAAAGTAAACATCCATCGGCACAACGGCTTTATTGTAATGTTAATTATTCTTGTGTAGCAGTAGTTTCTGCTTCTGCCTGTGCAGCTGCAGTATCCTGTATCATAGTTTCGTCTTCTTTGTCAGATTTCCTGTCAGAAAGACCTTCGATAACAGCACCTGTTACTAAAGAAAGAATTTTATCAATTGATTTTGAAGCGTCATCATTTGCAGGGATAACGTAGTCAACCTGACGTGGGTCAGAGTTGGTGTCAACCATTGCGAAAACCGGAATGTTTAATTTCTGAGCTTCTTTTACTGCGATATGTTCAGCCTTAATGTCTACTACGAATAACGCGGCAGGAAGCCTTGTCATGTCAGCAATAGAACCAAGGTTTTTCTCAAGCTTAGCACGAAGACGGTCAACCTGTAGGCGTTCCTTCTTTGAAAGCGTGTTAAATGTACCGTCTTTCTTCATTTTATCGATAGAAGCCATTTTCTTAACGGCTTTACGGATAGTAACGAAGTTAGTAAGCATACCGCCCGGCCACCTTTCAGTAATGTAAGGCATGTTAGCCGCAGCAGCTTTTTCAGCTACGATATCTTTAGCTTGTTTTTTGGTAGCAACAAATAATACTTTTCTACCTGAAGCAGCGATTTTTTTAAGGGCTTCATTAGCCTCTTCAATTTTAGCTGCAGTTTTGTATAGGTTTATGATATGGATACCATTACGCTCCATATAGATGTAAGGAGCCATGTTCGGGTCCCATTTCCTGGTCATGTGTCCAAAGTGAACACCAGCTTCCAGTAAGTCTTTAACTTCTACTTTATTTGCCATTTTTGTAATAGTTTACGTTCTGTTGAGTAAGCAATGTACAGGTGGCGGCTTCCCGGCCCTGCGCATTTAGATGCTAAACTAACCCCTCGCCTCAGCGGGGCAACAACAACTTGTTTTTTTATTAATTCAATAATTTGTTTTTATTACAGAACGCCCTTGACGTGCTCAGGCTGAGAGACTGTAATAATAAAACAGGATATTAACGTTTAGAGAACTGGAATCTCTTACGGGCTTTTTTCTGGCCGAATTTCTTACGCTCAACCATACGAGGATCCCTTGTTAATAGTCCTTCAGGCTTAAGGATTAGCCTGTTCTCAGCATCAACCTCGCACATAGCGCGTGCAATTGCCATACGAACAGCTTCTGCCTGTCCTGTTGAACCACCTCCGTATACGTTTACTTTTACGTCAAAGTTTTCTGCATTGCTTGTCATTGCAAGCGGCTGCATTACTTTGTACTGTAAAGTAGGTGTAGGGAAATAAGTTGCAAATTCTCTTTTGTTAACCGTGATTTTTCCGGTACCTTCAGTAAGGTAAACACGGGCAACAGCGGTTTTTCTTCTACCAATTTTGTGGATAGTTGCCATTACTTAAGATCGTTTAAATTAACGGTTTTAGGCGACTGTGCAGCATGTTTGTGCTCAGTACCTACATATACATTTAAATTACGGAATAGCTCAGCACCCAATTTGTTTTTAGGCAGCATTCCTTTTACAGCTTTCTCAACTAAAATCGCAGGGTTCTTAGCCATTACGTTTTTAGCAGATAAAGTCCTTTGACCTCCCGGGTAGCCTGTGTGGCGGATGTACGTTTTGTCCTCCAGTTTGTTACCTGTTAGGTTGATTTTTTCTGCGTTGATAACAATCACGTTATCACCACAGTCCACGTGCGGGGTATAATTTGGCTTGTACTTGCCTCTTAAAAGCATCGCAACTTTTGAAGCAAAACGGCCCAAATTATGACCTTCAGCATCTACAACAATCCACTGCTTGTCAGCAGTAGCCTTGTTGGCTGAAACTGTTTTGTAGCTTAATGTGTTCACAATAAATTATTTTAATTAAACATTCCGTCCCCAATAAAGGGGTTGCAAAAGTACAACTATTTCTTAGAAATTCAAATAAGTAGAAAAATTATTCCGGAGAGGGATAATTTTAACAGTAAGAGGAGGTTGCGAAGGTAATGTTTATTTGCTGATTGACTGATTTATTTAGCAGTTTATTCTTAACTGAAAAGTATTACCAGTAATTATTTTAGAGGCCGTAGCGTATTACTATAGGTAATCATGTAAGGACTTCCTTTGCGGGTGTTGTCTTTCATGAGGTAAATATACTTATGCTTTTGGGTTTCGGAGGCTTCAAGTATAACTTCTGATTTTGTAAAATCATCGTATATTTTAGTGTCTGCACTGTTTTGTATACGTACAGTACCAGCAATGCCTGATCTAAGATTAGATATGAAATTACCGCTATAAACCGTTTTGCCCGATGTGCTTACTACTATTTTTTCACCTTTAAAGCCTTTGGTAAGTACCAGCACACTATAAGCAGCATCGGCAGCACGCAATTTTTTTAGCAGGGCGGCACGCTCTTTATCTGTAGCAGCACGAAAGTCATCCCTGCGCTGTATTTCCGGGGCGGAGGTTTCTTTTGCAGTTTCAACTGCAACAGTCTTTTTACTCTTGCACATTATAAGTGCTGAACAGGCCAATAGTAGTAACAAAACTTTTTTCATAAAAGTAAATTTACGGCCTGGTGTTTTTTTATTGCAGTATTTTAAGATATAAATAACAAAAAGGCCACCCTTTCGGGCAGCCTTTTCCAAACTTAACTTATAAAACTAACTCAATTATTTTTTTACCAGTTTTGCTGTTCCCTGGCGGTTATTGCTATCAGTAGTTTTTACCAGGTATATACCTGCTTTAAGATCACTCACATCATAAAATGAATAGGATGTGTTTGCGCCGAATGTTTTAACCAGCTGCCCTGTTACTGAGTATATCTCTACTTTTTCTACTCCAGTGTTGATTGTAAACACATCAGTTGAAGGGTTAGGATAAAGCGCTATATTTTCAGTCTCAATAGCCGGTGCTGATAATGTAGCCTGCTGGTTTCCGTAAATCCTGAATTCACCGGGCTGTAAAAATATTGGTGCATTAGTACTGCTGATGTTAACAGTAGAATTATCCATAAGGTTATACCATGTTCCTGTTACAGGGAAGTTAGGCGCTATACTCTGGCCTATTACATTAAAGTTGGCAATTACCACAACACTACTTAACTGCCCTGTAGGTACAGCATTATTAGTTACTGTTATACGTGGTGTAAGTGTTCCTGATGTTATAGTGTAATCACCCTCAAATACCGGCTCATTTATTTTAAGGTTTATCATCCTTGCCCAGTCATTATACACTTTCATGCGTTGTACATTTGCCATCCAGTTCTCTGTCCACTGTGGCTGCTGTTTGGTAGCAAGCTTACAGTCGCCATCAGTGCCACCGGGAAGATTTACAGTGCCATCAGTACAAGTGAATATAGACTTCTCCCAGCCAAGTTCGCCAAAATGCCATATCATTTTAGGACCCGGAACTGTAAATAATACTGCACCCAGTGCCGACATCCTGGTTAAGGCTATATTAAGTGTTTTTACATTGTGTGAAGCATTTGATGAATTACCATATTGCAGGTTTTTAAACATAAGCCTTTCTTCATCATGGCTTTCTGCATAGCCAACAACTCGTTTTGCTGTGAAACCACGCGCAATGTGTCCTACACCATTAATATTGCTGTTTTCGGCAAATCCCATGGTAAGTTGGTTGTAGGCATGGTTAACATTGCCCCAAAGCATGATGCCCTTACCTTCGTTTAAGCGGTAATTAGCCCATTCCGTTTCTTCCTGGCCTGAACCCCCATTGCCTAAATGCTCAAATATAACATAGTGGCTTGGGTCAAGGTTCCATGAAAAATCTGCATATTGTTTAAGTATTGCAACCCTGTCGGCATGGTAAGCCTCGGTACATGCTTTTTGCTGATCATCATTACCGTTCCAGGGACAGTTTTGGGTAAAGCCCTTTGTAAGGTCCCAGCGGAAACCGTCAATATTATATTCCTCTATCCAGTGCTGTACAACCCGCTTAACGTAATTTTGGGTAAGCGGCTGCTGATGATTAAAATCAGACCCTACGCTGTACGAGTGCATAGCGCTTGTATTGAAATAAGGGTTTTCGGTGCTTGGATCGCCCCATCCGTCGCCTTCGGGGTCGTTCATCCACATCCTTACCATAGGGTTCCTGCCGTAGGCATGGTTAAGTGCAATATCCAGGATAACCGCTATGCCATTCTGGTGGCAAAGGTCAATAAACTCCTTCAGCTTGATGTCAGGGCCATAAGCCTTATCAATAGCCATGTGGAAAGATGTATTATAACCCCAGCTTTCATGGCCTTCAAATTCCATTACAGGCATAAGCTGTATAGCATTTACCTTAAGGTTTTTAAAGTAATCAATTTTATCAATAAGATCCTGGTAGCTTCTGCGGGAATCAAAATCCCTTACCAGTACTTCATAAATTACCAGGTCTTCCTTTTTAGGTTTCTGAAAATTAGTTACCTGCCAGTTATACGCAGTTTGGCCTGTTTGTAATACGGTAACCTCTCTTTCCTGTCCGGCAGGATAATCGGGCAGGTCAGGATAATAAGTGTCAAGCAACGGATTTACGGGATCGTCAAAAGGCGATAATAAAAGTGTAGAGTAGGGATCGGCCGTTTTTACTATTTTAGGCGAATTAGCTATAGGTGTCTGGTCCACTACCCAATATTGGTACGTGTATTTTTGACCCGGGGTAAGATTGTTTACCTCGTGCCAGAATTTACCGCTGGTAGGGTCTTTCTTCATTACATCGGCTACTCCCGGCTGGTAATTATTAAAGCTGCCCGCTACGTATACAAAATCTTTACCCGGGGCATCAAGCACCAATATGGCTTTTGTCTGGTCCGCAGGGTA
>JBQGDS010000291.1:0-4612 GCA_052039185.1 Flavobacterium sp. | reverse complement strand
ATTCTGTGTATTCCCTCTTACATCAATAAATTTTTAATGTTAGCTACTTCGAGGCAGTCTTTTGATAAGTATTTGACTTACTTAATACAAGAAGCTCCTTCTGGGAAGGAGCCGTTATATAATTTTTTATAACTTATTTCTGTATGACCTTTACAGTGCCCCCGTCAGATGATCTTATAAAATACATTCCTGAACTCAGGTTTTTCATATCAATAATGTTGCTGCCTGACCTTAAAGTTGCGCTTAAAATCGTTTTACCTGTTACATCAGTTATAACTACATCAGTTGAATCAACGGTATCTATGTTGAGCAGTTCGGTAGCCGGATTTGGATAAATTTTCCAGACTGACTTCACATAACTCTCTACAACTAAATTCGAAACCGTAACACAATCTGAAGTTGATGAACACCCGGATTGTGAAACAATCACGGCATAGTTGCCATTTTGTACTGCGGTGTAGGATTGAGATGTAGCGCTTGGTATGGGCTGGTTGTCGGCACAATTTATCCACTGGTAGGCAGCTCCCTGTACAGATGCTGTAAGCACAGCGCCCGATGCAGTTACAGCTGGATTTATATTATTCACTGTAACCGTCATAGTTTGGCTGGTGGCACACTGGCCTGCATCAGGGGTAAAAGTATAGGTAGTTGTTGCGGCAGTATTAATAGCAGGACTCCATGTACCTGTTATTTCGTTAGCAGATGTTGCCGGTAGTACAAATGTTTCCCCCGGGCATATTGCTGCTACCTGACTAAAGGCAGGAGCTACTGGAGTAATAACATTCATGGTAATACTATTACTTGTAACGGTTGGTGTAGATGGGCATGCGGCACTGCTGGTCATAACTACAGAAATTTCATCGCCATCAACAAGATCTCCTGCTGTATATACCGGGTTGTTTGTACCTGTAATATTCCCGTTTTTCTTCCATTGATACTGTGGCACTGTACCGCCGTTTACCGGTGTGGCGGTAAATGTTACGTTACTTACCTGGCATATTTCGCTTGCGGAAGAAGTTATTGATACAGAAGCTGTGCAGGGCTGAATAGTACCGGATACACATATAGTGAAATTTTCGGTCATTAATCCCTGGTAAACATTAAAAACCCGGATAATATATTCCTGGCCCTGTGTAAGGTTGTTCACTGTTCCTGACTCGCTGATGTTTAATCCGGTGGAATTTATACAGGTAAGACTTGTACCGCTGCATCCACCCTGAAATACCTGGAAACCAAGATCGCGCCCTGATACCGGGCCTATATATACATTTGCAGACGGGCCTTCTGCAATAAACCTGAACCACACGTCCTGCCCTGCCTGTGGTGCACAGGATAGTGCCGGGCCGTTATATGTAGCACCGCTAAATGTTGCCCCTACCTGCTGGCATGTGGCATTTTGTTGTAATAGTGTTGCATTTTCGCAAGTGTCATTAACAGGTCTTGGATATTTGGTAATGCAAAATGATATGTTGTTTGACGCAAAGCCATTCATTGCATGGAAAAAACGAACATAATAGGTTTGCCCCACTACAAAGCTATTGCTGATGTAATATTCTGATGTATTGTTGCCAAAGTTATTCACACACGCAATAGCGTCACCTGAGCAGCTGCCTTCAAATATCTGGAAACCGGGATTAAATCCTGATACCGGATTAAGGTATATACTGTACGTTTGGTCTGTAGCAATAAATTTATACCATATATCCTGTGTTGCCGATGCTGTAGGGCACACTGCCACAACGCCGTCATTCATTGCACCTGAAAATGTTCCGGCTACATACGTACATGTTGTGCCTGGAAAAACTTCGGTTGCATTTGCGCAAAGGTCATTGGGAGGGGTAGGGTATTTTGTAACACATATACTGAAATTTCTTACAGAAAGACTTCCCGAAGCATTAATAACCCGAATATAATATTCCTGTCCTACAATAAAATTATTATTTACATAACTTTCGCCCAATCCCGAACCATAGCCATTTACGCAGCTTATTAACGTGCCGTTACAGCCACCCTGATAAATTTCAAAACCATGGTTCAGGTTTGATGCACTATCCAGACCTATGCTCATGACAGCATCTGTCGCGGTAAATTTATACCATACATCCTGAGAAGCATCGGTAGCACATGAAGGTATATTACCATCTTTAAGAGACCCGCTGAATGTGCCTAGTGTGTATGAGCAGGATGTTCCGGGTGTTAGCTGCTGCGCATTTGAGCACAGGTCGTTAGCAGGGGTTGGGTATTTGGTAACACATATACTGAAGTTTCTTATGGAAACTGAGCTTACAGCATTAATAACCCTAATATAATATTCCTGTCCTACAATAAAATTATTATTAAAATAACTTTCACCACTACCGGCAGCATAGGCGTTTATGCAGTTTAATAGCGTACCGTTACAACCACCCTGGTAAATTTCGAAACCATGATTTAAGTTAGAGGAGCTATCCAGCGATATGCTCATAGTTACATCAGTTGCGATAAACTTATACCATACATCCTGTGAAGCATCTGTAGCGCATGATGGTGTGCCACCATCCTTAATGGACCCACTGAATGTACCCTGTATATAGGAACAAGAGGTTCCTGGTGTAAGCTGCGTTGCATTAGCACACAAATCATTAGCAGGTGCAGGGTATTTGGTAACACATATACCGATTGCAGAGGTACTGTTAAAGCCACCTGCATTTATAACACGAATATAATATTCTTGTCCCGGAATAAAATTTGTTCCAAAGTAGCTTTCCCCCTGGTTCATCCCAAATGCATTAACACATGCAATCACTGCTCCTCCACATCCACCCTGCATGATTTGCAGCGCCTGATTACTGGCTGAAGAATAATCAAGCGATACTGACATTGTAGCGTCGGTTGCAGTGAACTTATACCAAAAATCCTGAGTTGCATAGGTAGCACAAACTACATCACCACCATCTTTAGCTGCACCGTTAAATGTACCTGGGGTATAACTGCAACCGGTTCCGGGGATTAATTCAATAGCATTTGCACATAAATCATTAACAGGAACAAACGTAAATGCAGTTTTTGCATTTGCCTGTAAACAACTACAGATCATAAATGATAAGATAACGACAAAAAAATAGATGTTTTTCATATAGATTGGGATTGTATCATATTATCGGCAGCAAATATAAAGCAAGCGGAAATATTGCATTTATATTCATGTTGCAAATTTATGTACTATTGTTGCAAACCGGGTTATGTGTTAATTTTTAAGGAATTGGCTTGGGCTCTTTCCAAAATAGTCGCTAAATGATTTAGTAAAATACGACTGGCTGCTGAACCCGCATTTATCTGCTATTTCAGAAATGTTACCCTCACTGGCCAATAACATATCTTTTGCTTTTTCCAGCCGTACCATGCGTATAAAATTAGTTGTGGAAAAACCGGTAAGCGTGTCCAGTTTTCTGTGCAGCTGGCTTCGGCTTACGGCCATATCAGCTGCCAATTCATTAACCGAATAGTCATGATTATCAATATTACTAATGATGCAGCTTATTATTTTATTTACATAAGGATTGTCACTCTTAATGCGCTCATCAAAAGGTTTTGAAGATGATATGCCCAATTGGTAATTTTCCCTGCTCCTGCGTATTGTGGTAAAGAGGTTGCCAGCCGTAAGTTTCAATTCTTCCGGCGAAAAGGGTTTAGATATGTAGGCATCGGCACCGTGTGTAAGACCCTCTAAACGATTTTCAAGAGAGTCTTTTGCCGAAAGCAAAATGACAGGAAGATGGCTTGTCAGTTCGTCTGACCGTATTTCTTTTAATAGTTCAATTCCATCTTTTAGAGGCATAACAATGTCTGACAACACTACTTCAGGCAGCTCCTTCTTTATAAGATTTATGGCCTCCTGCCCATTAGTTGCGTGGATCACGTTAAAATCAGGTTTTAGTACTGAGAGTGTAAATGCAGCAATGTCAGGGTCATCTTCTGCCAAAATAAGTGTCGGCAGTTCATTGTTAAAGCCCCGTTCGGCAACATTTATTACTTCATTTTTTTGTACAGGAACCGATACCGTAAATACCGTACCGTAAGGGCTGCTCTTAAACTGTATTGTGCCATTAGAAAGCTCTGCTAATTCTTTAACCATAGAAAGGCCAATACCGGTTCCATTGGTGCCTGCGGAGTGCCTACCCCTGAAAAAGCGTTGGAATACTCTCTTTTTTTCAGTATCAGGTATACCGATCCCGTTATCTTCTACTTCTATTGTAAGTATACCTGCCATAAAATATGACCTTACCCAAATTTTTGATTGTGGCGGACAGTATTTTATAGCATTTGTAATAAGATTTGAGAGTATTTTTTCCAGAGCGTTTGCCGGAAATGAATAATTGCCTGTAGTATTATGTTCAGTAGCAAGCGTAATGTTTTTAGTTTCTCCCTCTGCGGTAAATGTACTTGCTATATTGTCTATAAAAGCACTTATGTTGCCGGTAGTATATTCAATGTTAAAATTTCCTTTGCCCACTTTTGATGCATCCAGCAGTTCATTTACCAATTGCATGAGCTTTTTGGAGTTGCGTTCCAAAAGCCTTACCTGCTCTTTATGAGGGTTTTCCACCTGGTGTTTTAAAACTTCTATCGGGCC
>JBQGDS010000290.1:0-6472 GCA_052039185.1 Flavobacterium sp. | reverse complement strand
CCTCATGCAGGTTAAACCTGATGAGATACGCCACATTGCTATTATAAAACGCTCGATTGATGCAAGGCAGAAAGCGGTGAAAGTAAACCTGAAGGTGGCTGTGTACTGGAACGAAGAGTACAAAGAACAAACTGAGCAGCTTCCGGACTATAAAGATGTTTCTGAGAGCAGGGAAGTAATTGTAGTGGGAGCAGGCCCTGCAGGACTTTTCGCAGCGCTTCAGCTGATAGAGCTTGGGCTTAAGCCAATAGTACTGGAACGCGGTAAAGATGTGCAGGAACGCCGCCGCGACCTTAAGGCTATAAACCGTGACCACATTGTAAATCCTGAAAGCAACTACTGTTATGGTGAGGGTGGTGCCGGTACATATAGTGATGGTAAATTATACACCCGCTCTAAAAAGCGTGGCGATGTAGACAGGATATTACGCCTGTTTGTTGCCTTTGGGGCATCACAGGAAATAATGGTTGAAGCACATCCGCACATAGGCACCAATAAGCTCCCAAAGATTATCAAGGCCATGCGCGAAAAGATAATTGAGTATGGCGGTAAAGTGCTTTTTGATACCAAGGTAGTTGATATACTGGTTAAGAACAATGAGGTTGAAGGCGTAGTAATACAAGATAATACAGTAATAAAATCGCGACAGGTAATATTGGCAACAGGGCATTCCGCCCGTGATATTTTTGAGCTTCTTGACCGTAAAAAAATATTTATAGAGGCCAAACCCTTTGCGCTTGGTGTTCGTGCCGAGCACCCGCAAAGCCTTATTGACAGCATTCAGTACAGTTGTGATTTTAATTCCGGCAGGGGAGAGTTTCTTCCGCCTGCCCCTTACGCCATTGTAAAGCAGGTAAACGGGCGTGGTATGTACTCTTTCTGTATGTGTCCGGGGGGGGTTATAGCACCTTGTGCTACCAGTCCGGGCGAGGTGGTTACCAATGGCTGGTCGCCGTCTAAACGAGACCAGGAGACCGCCAATTCCGGTATTGTAGTTGAATTGAAGCTGGAAGATTTTAAGCCGTTTGCCAAACATGGTGCGCTTGCGGGTATGGAGTTTCAGAAAGCGATTGAGCAGCAGGCCTGGCGTATGGCAGGTGAAACCCAGCGTGTACCAGCACAGCGAATGGTTGATTTTACACAAAATAAAATTTCAGCCGATATACCCAAAACATCATATGTTCCGGGAACTACTTCGGTAGAGTTGGGGACAGTATTCCCAGGTTTTATTACGCAAACCCTTCGTCAGGGATTTACTGAATTTGGTAAATCAATGCGGGGCTATCTTACTAACGAAGCAATATTGCATGCACCCGAGTCAAGGACGTCGTCGCCGGTGCGTATACCTCGTGACCCTGAAACATTGGAGCATGTACAAATAAAAGGGCTTTACCCATGTGGCGAGGGAGCCGGGTATGCAGGCGGAATTATATCGGCAGCTATTGATGGTGAGAAATGTGCACTTAAATGTGCGGAATATTCTACATGATATTTTAATTCCCTGTGCATAAAACTATTAACACTTGTTAATTGATTTGTAGCATGGTTTTTGGGTAAATTTGTAGTAAATCTATAAATGATGGCTACAAAAAAAAATATAATACTGGGAAAATCAGGTATCATTAATGCATACGCTGATTATTGCCTTACACATGGCAAAAAACCTGTGTCAGTCTATAAGTTTGCTAAAGATAACGGTATTGAGGAATCGTACTTTTATGAGTTCTTCCCATCTTTTGATGTGCTTGAGCAGCATTATTTTGCTGAAATGTTTCATCACACTATCGAAATACTGGAAAAATCAACAGCATACAATGACTATTCAGGTACCGAGAAAATATCAGCATTTTACTTTACCTTCTTTGAAATAGCTACTGCAAACCGCAGCTTCATCGTTTTTGCGTTAGAAGATGGCGGGCACAGGCTCAGAAACCTTGTTAAGCTAAAAGAACTCAGAAAAGAGTTTATATCCTTTGCCGGAACTGTACTGGAAAAACCTTTGCAGTTAGAAGGACATAGGGCAGGTAAGCTACAGGATAAGGCACTGTGCGAAGGCGCATGGATGCAATTCCTTTCCATCTTTAAATTCTGGCTGGATGACAAATCACCGGGATTTGAGAAAACCGATATTTTCATCGAAAAATCGGTTAAAGCTTCAGCCGACCTGGTTTATAACAGCCCGCTCCAAAGCCTGTTTGATTTTGGAAAGTTTGTTTGGAAAGAGAAATTTACTGCATAACAACATGAAAAGATTAGATTCAATTCCCACCAATAAGATTGAGAGGGTGACAAAACTTGTTACCACAGGGGTGAAGGTAGGAGGGAATTACCTTAAGTATTATGGTAAGAAAATGGTAAACCCCGATCTTACCAAAGATGAGCTTCATAGCGAAAATGCCGCAGATATTTATGACGGATTAAAAGAGCTTAAAGGCAGCGCCCTTAAGGTTGCCCAAATGCTTAGTATGGAAAAAAACCTGCTGCCACAGTCATATACCGATAAATTTTCTTTAAGCCAGTTTTCGGTTCCGCCGTTATCTGCTCCGCTGGTAGTAAAAACATTCAAAAAATATTTCGGGGTATATCCTGATGTATTGTTTGATGAGTTTTCGCCTAACTCTGTAAATGCAGCCAGTATAGGCCAGGTGCATAAGGCAAAGAAGGACGGTAAGGAACTTGCTGTAAAAATACAGTATCCGGGTGTTCGGGAGAGCATAAGTACAGATATAGCCATAGTAAAGCCTATAGCCATCAGGATGTTTAACCTGCAAGGCACTTCCGATGAATATTTTAAGGAAATTGAAGACAAACTCGTTGAGGAGACTGATTATATGCTTGAAATGAAGCAGAGTGAGTTTGTCAGGGAAGCCTGCAGCCAGATTGAAAATCTTAAATTCCCGCAGTATTACCCCAAGCTTTCGTGCGAAAAGATAATAACGATGGACTGGATGAAGGGTATACATCTTTCAGAATATATAAGTACAAATGCACCGCAGGAAGAACGTAACCGTATTGGGCAGGCTTTGTTTAATTTTTACATGTACCAGATACATAAGCTGAGGTATTTTCACGCTGACCCCCACCCGGGGAATTTCCTTGTGGATGATAAAGCAAACCTCATTGCAATTGATTTTGGATGCATGAAGAAAATACCGGACAGTTTTTATACGCCGTATTTCGATCTTGTAAATCCGGAAACCCTGGCTAATGAAAGCTTATACCTCCCAAAAATGTATGACCTGGAAATGCTTCACGAAAGCGATTCGCCCGGGGATGTAAAATTCTTCTCTGCGCTTTTCCATCAATTGTTATTAATATTTACCCAGCCGTTGCAGCATGAAGTTTTTGACTTTGCCGATCCTAAGTTTATGAATGAAGTGGCACGAATTAGCGAAGAACTTGCAAATGATAAAACGCTGCGTAAAATGAACGGTAATCGCGGTTCAAAGCATTTTATATATGTCAACCGTACATTTTTTGGCCTCTACAGTCTTTTAAGCGACTTAAAGGCAACCGTTATAATAAATGATTATCAAAAGTATAGTTAAACACAATTTTCTTAATGATAAAAAGTCGCGATTTTGCGACTTTTTTATTTTTAATAAAAGGTTAAACCATCATGTCAACACAAAGTTTTTCTTAATTTTGAAAGCTACAACCAGGCCATGATACAAGAAGAAAAAGTTATACTTGTAAACCAGAATGATGAACCTATAGGCTTAATGCCTAAAATGGAAGCACACGAAAAAGGATTGCTTCACAGGGCATTCTCGGTTTTTATCCTTAATTCTAAAAATGAGATTATGTTGCAGCAGCGCGCTGCACATAAATACCATTCACCGATGTTATGGACTAACACTACCTGTAGCCATCAGCGTGATGGGGAAACCAATTTGCAGGCGGGTAACCGCAGGCTTATTGAAGAAATGGGGATAACTACAGAGCTGAAGGAGCTTTTTCATTTTATATATAAGGCGCCGTTTGATAATGGCCTTACCGAACATGAACTTGATCATGTAATGATAGGATATTATGATGATGAGCCCAACCTGAACCCTGAAGAGGCCGAAAGCTGGAAATGGATGGGTATCGATGCGGTTAAGGATGATATGCAGCAGCAGCCGGAATTATATACGGTGTGGTTCAAGATAATATTCGACGAATTTTACCATTACCTGGAAGACCATAAATTATAGAGGAGTTAGATATTGAAAGCAACAGTACACAGACATGCCCATTTTAATGCTGCGCACCGCCTTTATTGCAAAGACTGGAGTGATGAGCAGAATGATGCTGTTTTCGGGAAGTGCAATAATCCTAACTTCCACGGGCATAATTATGAGCTTATAGTAAGTGTGAAGGGCAATATAGACCCTGTTACCGGCTATGTGATGGACATGAAGGTGTTGAAAGATATAATTGAGGATGAGGTGGAAAATCCTTTTGACCATAAAAACCTGAACCTTGACGTACCTGAATTTGCCAACCTCAATCCTACTGCCGAGAATATTGCTGTGGTAATATGGAACAGGATGCGCAAACGCATACAGCCACAATTTGAGCTGGAGATAGTGCTGTATGAAACACCAAGAAACTATGTAACCTACAAAGGAGAATAAAAAGCTATGGAAAACCAATTATACCCACTTGTGTTTAACCCTATTTTACAGGATAGGATATGGGGTGGTACAAAACTTAAAACCGTACTGGGTAAAGAGAACCTACCTACCGAAACAACCGGCGAAAGCTGGGAACTGTCGGCTGTGGAAGGTAATGTTAGCATTGTTAAGAATGGCGCATTTGCTGGTAAACCACTTACTGAGCTGCTGGAGAAATATCCTGTGGAAATATTAGGTACAAAAGTGCATGAGCAGTTCGGTGCGCAGTTTCCGCTGTTGTTTAAATTCCTTGATGCCAGGGAGGATCTTTCCATACAGGTTCACCCCAATGATGAACTGGCAAAAAAGCGCCATAATTCATTCGGAAAAACCGAAATGTGGTATGTAATGCAGGCTGATGAAGGTTCACGTATTATTGTAGGTTTTAAAGATAAATCAAGCCCGGAGCAGTACCTTGAGCATCTGGATAATAAAAACCTGATAGAGATATTGAATGAGGTTGAGGCCAAAAAAGGTGATGTTTTCTTTTTGGAGACAGGAACTATACATGCAATAGGCGCAGGTATAATGATAGCCGAAATCCAGCAAACCAGCGATATTACCTACCGTATTTATGACTGGGACAGGGTTGATGCTAATGGTAAATCACGTGAACTGCATGTGGAGGAGGCACTTGATGCCATGAACTACAATACTACCGATACGCAAAAGCTATACAATAAAGATGTAAATAAGAGTAACACGATGGTGGACTGCCCTTATTTCACTACTAATTACCTGCCTCTTGATGGTTCGGTTCAGGTAGAAAAATCAGGTAACAGCTTTACGGTTTATATATGTACTGAAGGTGAGTTTGCTGTTGAAAGAAACAATGAAACCTATAGCTTTAAAAAAGGAGATACAGTATTGCTGCCGGCGGGATTAAAGGCTTACAGGCTTAATGGTAAGGCTACATTATTGGAAATATATATTTCTTAACAGATATAAGTAATATTAATTGTAATTTTGCAAAAACTAAAAATAACAGGACATGGCAAGTGTTAGAAATTTAAAGAAAGACATCAACTTTGTATTAGGTGATATTATTGAAGCGGTATACCTTTGGGAAATAGCTAAAGGCGGACAGCCAACAGCAGGATCAGATTCATTAATTGATGAGGCAATCGTTTCATTCGATAATCTTATGAAAAAAGTGAATGCGAAAGGTGTTGAGAACAAAAAACAGCATTTTAAGGAAATAAGCAAAGAATTAGAACAGGTTGCTACTCAGCTTGTTGATAAAATCAATGCTCTGGCTTAAAAAAATCAATAAAAAAGTGCAGTATTTTTTTTGGAAATTTCGATTTCAGGATTATATTTGCACCCGTATTGAGATGCCGGTGTAGCTCAGCTGGCTAGAGCAGCTGATTTGTAATCAGCAGGTCGTGGGTTCGAGTCCCTCCATCGGCTCAATAAAAAAACCGCTTAGTTTCTAAGCGGTTTTTTAGTTTAAAAGGCGAACTATATAGTTCGCCTTTTTTATTTTTACTTTTCACTTCCGGATTTTTTTCTATCCGCAATATAATCTGTAAGTGCCTTACCATATTTTGATTTCTGGATCTTGGCGGGCATTTTACCTGCAATTGTATCCAGGTACTTTATATTTATATCATGTATCTCAGAAAGCGCCAGGAAAGGCCCAATTTCATGATCAGCGTGATTCATTGCAAAGTTAGCAGTATACAGGTAGCGGCGTTTTACTAATAATTCCTGTGCTTTGGCAATACTGTCAAGACGTGCAATATCACATTTGGCAGTTGCCTCATAGCTTCTTTTTACAAGGTCTGCATTTTGACCTGTAAATTTCATTTTCA
>JBQGDS010000289.1:0-8540 GCA_052039185.1 Flavobacterium sp. | reverse complement strand
GGCAGTGCCTGTTATGGAGGTTGAAGATAAAGTACAGCTGCTGCCCGGTTATATTTATGTAGCCCCATCCAATTATCATCTTTTATTCGAAAGAGACGGTTGCCTTTCGCTGGACAATTCAGAGAAGGTAAATTACAGCCGCCCTAGTATTGATGTAGCTTTTGAATCGGCTGCAGATGTATATGGCAGTAAAGTATCAGGTATATTACTTTCAGGCGCAAATTCCGATGGTACCAACGGGCTTATAGCGATCAGCAGGGCAGGAGGAAAGGTAGTTATACAAAAGCCGGAAACTGCAGGTATGCCTTTTATGCCCGAAAATGCTATTTCACATATTACACCTGACTACATTTTTGATGTTGAGGAAATTGTAAGCTACCTCAATAATGCTAATGGTTAGAAAGGATAACCTATAGCAATATTAAACACCAGGTTTTCTTTCCGCCAGCTCTTACTGCCAAAATCTATCTGGTCCATTACCCAACGGTCACTTTCAGGAAGCCATGGCTTACGCAGTGGGAAAGCCAAATCCAGCCTAAGCACAAGAAAAGTAACATCTATACGTAAACCGGCTCCTGTACCTACAGCCAGCTCTTTCATAAAATCGCCTGAAAACCTGCCGCCCTCACGTTCTGCAACATCATTCCAAAGCCATATATTACCTGCATCAACAAATAATGCTCCGTGTATAACGCTAAACAGTTTTGCGCGGTATTCTGTATTCATTTCCAGTTTTATATCGCCACTCTGGTCCGGGAGGAAGTTGTTTTCATCAACATTAGGCCTGAATGTACCCGGGCCTATAGATCGTGCCCTGAAAGCACGTATACTGTTAACCCCGCCAATGAAGAACTGCCTCATAAAAGGTAACTGCGTAGAGTTGCCGTAGGGCATACCTACACCAGCAATTATACGGCTGGCAAGCTGTGAGTTTTCGCCAAGTCGCAGGTAATGCCTGAAATCATGTTCCATTTTAAGGAACTGGCTGAAAGGTACACCCAATATCTGTTTCTCATTGCCCCCTTTTGCATCGGCACCTGTGGCAAGGCCTGCAATTGTACCCACAGCATCAAGTGAGCCTTTATAATAGAAAGTATGTTTTTGCCTTTTACGCATAGTGTTGGTAAACGTATACGAATAGGTAGGGCCAAATATCAGCTGTTTTTCAATTACCCTTGCCAGTGCAGGATTGGCACGCATCTGTTCATTGTATTCATCGGAAATGTTTGCGGGGCTTACATAATTTATGTCAAGCACATTAAGCTGCTGTTCAACCCGCGGATTGTTTTTCCACAGGTAACCAAACTGGGAACGGAACGAGTTAAGGGAATATAGTTTTGAACGGTTTTGATACTCATAACCCACAAGCGCGCGAGTGCGTGGCACAAAAGCACTGGAATCGGCAATTTTTATAGGAGTGATGAATCGTGGCCATATAAGGCTTGCTTCGCCACCCACACGGTATACATTATACCCTTTATTCTGGCCTGATACCTGTACTTCAAATCCGCCAAAGGCAGTAAGTGTAAGTAGTTCTGCACCCCTGAATGCATTACGGTTGCTCCAGTTTACATTTACTTCCGATCCGTTAAAGTTGGCCGAGTTGGTTTTACCAAGTAACTCAACACGTATGGATTTTTTAGGTAATGGTGTAAAGTGATAGATAACATCCAGCATTGGCGAAATGGTATCGGCAAGGCGGAAAGTATTCTTAACAAACTTGAATGTACCTAAGTTTACAAGCCTGTTCAAAGTAAGGTCATGATCCCTACGGCTGTACACATCACCACGGTGAAAAAACATGGTACGGTCATATATTACCGGCCTGAAGGTGTGGCTAGGGTCTACAATGGTAATGTCCTTGTACCGTTCGGTAGCTTCAGGTGTCATTATTGTATCGCCGGGCTTGGCAATATCAAAGTTAGGATAAACCGTAATATTCCTTATTTTATAAACTTGTTTAGCTCTTTCGGGTGTTTCTTCCTTTACTTTTACAATTAGATCAACCTGGCGATTGCCTATAGTACTGTCCACCTGTACGAGTATATAATCAGGGTTAAAATAGAAATAACCTCTGTTCTTTAATCTTTGGTCTATACGTTCGCGTTCCGCTTTTATTGTGCCCAGATCATACGGTTCACCTGTTTTAAGGCGGCTCCTGCGTTGCAGTTTAGACACAGCACTATCAATAGCTATACCTGCTGAATCACTCGGGAAAATTACATTGCGTATAGTATACTGCCTGCCCGGCCTAACGGTATATTTCGCCTTTGCCCTGCGGTTGCTTGATGTGGAATCTGCACTGGTACGTGCTTTAAAATATCCTTTGTTTTCAGCATAGTTTTGCAGTATATCAGCATTAAAATCCAGATCAACCTGACTGAAAAGCACGGGTGGTTCACCCACTTTAGTCCGAAGCCAGTATCTTATACCTTTTTCTTTCTTAGGCTCGCCTGCAATATTGTAAAACCACAATTTAGGTTTCAGGCCCAGGAATCCCCTGTTTGGCTTAGGGCGCAGCAGGTCCTGCATTTCTTTTTCCATCGCTTTGCGGTCGCTGCGGGAAATGGCGGTGTCTTCTACTTTTACTTCGCCACCCACATACAGCATATCGCCTTCGGGCAGGTATTTTGTGTTACTGCAACTGTAGCATACCAGCAGGATAGCAGAAATATATGTAAGCTTTTTAATCATTTTTACTACTCTTCTCGTTGGGTTGTGTATTAGGAGGCAGGTCCTGCACTTTATTAGTTTCAGCATCTTCTGCTGCCTTTTCACGGGCTTCTTTGTCTTTCTTTTCTTGTTTTTCGCGTTCCTTACGTTCTTTCTCCCTGCGTTTCATTTCTTTCTCTTCCGGCGATGTATGGAACAACTCGCGGAATTTATTATAATCCATAGTAATTATAAATGCTACACCTGTTTCAATTACCTGCCCCTGTAAAGCTACTTGGTAATCATTTTTACGGTAGGCACGCACGGCATAACGGCCATCCTGTGTAAGCTGGTATTCTGCCGAAACGTCACCTGCAATATTTGTTGTCTCTTCATTAGCCTGTTGCTGGCCTTCAACATTAAAACTGCTTCCTACGGTTACCTTCAGCCTGTCGTCAAATAATCTTTTTGATACCCCCACATTCAGGTCGGTACGGTTTTGCATTGAGCCTGATGTATAGTCTTCACGCGAGTCAAGGTCAAAATCAAACTCAACACCTTTAATCAGGTCGGCAGCAAGATTGTTCAGCTGTTGCGAAAGTATTTTGCTTACACTCTGCCTGGCAATAGACCCTGCATTATCACCCCCGGCACCGCTGGCGAATGGATTTTCACCTATGAAACGGTTCAGTAGTAAAAGCGCAAATACCTGCTTATTAAGTTCCGAAGGCTGCTGGCGTATCTGGTTCAGTTTATTACGGGTTACGCCCAATACCTGAGTTGAAACACCATAGTTACCTTCCGGTAATTCTATGTCAAACGAAAGTTCAGGCTTCAGCAGCTCACCATTTATTTTCAGTAGCGTATTGAATGGTATTCGTTGTTTGAAGGTATTTCGAACCGGCCCTGTAAACGATGCTATCTGGTCTTCTACAAGATCAATAGGGGCGGTTTCGGTTTTGTAAACAGCCGTTATATTCAGTGTGGCATCGGTAGGCTCTCCTGTCCATAAAATAAAGCTGCCTTTTTGTATATCGAACTTTCTCTTAATAAAGTTAAATGTCATTTGGTATGCACCTTCGCTAAATTCGTAGCGGCCTGTAAGTGATGTTTTCCCCGAATCATCAATACCGCCTGTAAGCTGGGCTTCACCCTTCAGCTGAAGGAAATCGCCATTACCCTTATCTATGATAAGGTTAAGCTCGGCCTCTTTTACAATTTCGATAGATACTGATGCATTTATGCCTTTTACAGCAGAATTGTTCATTTTCTGCTCCATCTTCAGCCTTTGCTGTATCTCCATATTGTCCTGATCAATAAACTCAACAATACCTTCCCTGTCCGCTATCGATGGATCCTGTTGGGGCAGTACAACTGTAAATTTAGTATCCTCGTTTATTTTCAGGTTGCCATCAACCACAGGGTTGTCAAGCGTACCTTTTACTTTAATGTTAGCATCAATGTACAGGTTGCCATAGTAAAGGTCATTGTCCTTAGCGGTTGAATTTACAGCCCTGAAGTTTTCGGCATCAATATCCAGGTTAAAACCGTAGTTTTTAAAATCGGTAGTGGCTACTGTACCATTAATGTCAAGCACATTATTTTCTTCATCCTGTACAGTAAAATTATTCAGTACAATTCCCCTGTCATTTATTACTATATCATCATTAATTGATTTGAAGTAGGAGTTTAGCTGGGTAACCCTGAAGGCTACATCGTTAAACTTAAGTGTACCGTTTACATTAGGCGCTGCAGCCGTACCTGTTATTTTAAACTGCCCAGAAAGATGCCCGCTGCCTTCTTTTATTTCGCCGAATGTAAAAGCCTGAAGGCTGCTCATATTCAGTTTATTAATGTCAAGGTTCAGGTTAAAGCTCTGGCTGTCGGCTGTGTAAGTACCGTCAAGGTCTACCTGGTTGCCATTACCGGTTATAGCCACATCAGCCGTATAGGTATTGGCAGTAAGATTATCAACTTTGATTTTTACATTGCCTACGGTGTCTTTGCTTATGGCCAAATCTGTAATATCAAGGTCTGACACAAATACAGGACTTGTGGTAAGGTTTCTGAGTTGTGCCGAGCCATTAATCATTCCTGAAACTTTAAGCTCATCATTTTGTATCATGTTGGTCAGGGTCTCAATCCTGAAATTCTGCAATTCTGCATTTAGCGGGGCATTGGCAGCTTCCGATTCTGATTGTAGTTTTATGGCACCACCACTGTTGCTTATCTCAAAATTATTGGCATAAATTCCGTTCTTTCCAAAGCGCAACAGGTTTTCGGCAGCAATATTCCATTGCTCATAGTTCAGCATTAAGCCTTCCGGATCAAGCGATATTTCTGTATTGCCGTCTTCGGCTTTCATTGTTCCTGCTACAACATACTGCTCTTTATCTTTTTTATCCAGTATCTGCAGGCGGTAACTCAACAGGTTTTCGCGAAGCACACCGGTAATATTGGTTTGAGCCAAAAGGAACTGGTCACTTTTTACCTCGTCAATAGTAAAGCTGTAATTAAGGGCATCTTCTTCGGTATTAACCGCAATTACGCCTCCCGAAATGGTATACGGCCCATATACAAGCCTTGGGATAGAGCCATCAACCACTATAGTATCGCCTTCAGAATTATACCTGCCATGAATATCAATAGGTTCCAGCCTTGTAATTTGCGGTATAAGCTTGAACAATACAGGGTCATTATCTACTTTTAATCCAAATGTGAATTGCTGCGGTGAGGTTGACTGTCTTTTGGCTGAAGGATTTGTATTGTAGTACTTAGCAAGTGTATTGCTTAAGGCAGTACCTATTTCTGTCAGTTTGTATTTTCCTTCTATAGCCGCCTTTACAATGGTAGATTTAAGGACGATAGAGTTTTTCTCGGGAGTAGACACAGCTACTATATTAACCGAATCTAATGCAAACTGCTCTTCGGCATCGGCAAACATAAAGTGGTGCAGGCTTACGGTTCCGTTTAGGTTATCAGGATTGCCATCGGCAATGTCAGCATCTATATTACCACGCATTTTAAACGGCCCTGCATGCAGGTTTAATTTTTCAAGGTCGGCTATGTCTACATTCATCCTGATTTTTCCATTAGGGTATTTACCCTTAAAACCGCCGCTGGCTACCAGGTCAAAATCAAGATTAGGATCGTTCATATCAGCCACAGCTTTGAATGTGCCGTTATTTATGCTTCCGTCCAGTACAAGGTCACGATATGTATAGCTGTTGTATTCTGCTTTAATAACCCTGCCTTTAACACGTGCTGAGGCAGTTTGAGGGTCAAGTCCTGTACCTTTTACTTTTGCCTTTACACTAATGCGCCCAATAGAATCGTTTGTTATAAGCCGCCCTACATCAAAATTGGCAATGTCTACATCCGCATCATAACGTTCACGGTTTTTAATCCTTCGGTCAAATGATGCTTTTACTTTTGCAGCGCCATAACTGCTTGCAAGGTTTACGTTAGCATTAAAGTTATTCAGCTTACCTTTAAAATAAGCTGATGCAGCCAGTGATGAAGGTAGTTTGATATTTGCCGGGATAGTTCCCTTTGGCACAAACTGATTTATATCTTTAGCTGTTGATCGAAGTTCTCTTACATTAAGGTCAAAATAAGCATTTTCAGCATCCGGAAGCCCCACGATCTTTCCGCTTGCGGCAATAGTGGTTGACCCTATACCACTTAACTCAAGATTATCTATTGTCAGGTCTTTAACCTTACCGCTTACACGGCTATTGATAGCCATTACGGCATTTTGATTGGTTTTAAACGGATCAGTTCCAGCAAGTGTTGGCACAAATAGTAAAATGTCCTTAAACCCTACACGGCTGCCTTCAATAATAGCTTCCACAGCCATATCGCCAATATTTTCACTAAGTGATTCAAGGGACGGATAGCGTACAACTATTTCATCTTTAAGGAGCGTTTGCGGTGTTTCGAGATAAAGATCGCGCAGTTCAGCACCTTTTGGCCCGTAGTTCGCTTTAGTGCGCAGCTCTTTAATATACAGACCGCTTTTATCTTTTACTGTAAGGTTTTTTATTGTTCCGGAAATAGCATTGGGTGCATAAGCGAAATCTTTGGCTTCCAGGTTAAAATCTGTGATATCAAGATGTTTATAGTCTATACCTTTTTTTACTGGCGTAGCATTCTGGTCTTCAAACCGGAAAGCTACATTTTTAATATCGGCATCGGCCAGTTTAAATTTCCATTGTGCCTGTTGTACAGCCTTCGTTTCTTCAGGTAGTGTTTCCTGAACCTGCTTTTCAAACTTCCCGAATACCAGTTGGCCTTTAAGTCCGTTCAGTTCAATATCATCTATATCAATAAGCTGCGATTTCAGGTCAATTTCATTTACATTAACCAGTAATTTATTCAGCTTTAATCCGGTATCAAGCCTCGAGCCTTCATTATCATAACCTACATCAATATCTGCCAGCTCAATTTTACCTAGTTTTAATTTCAGGTCAGGTTTTTTACTGGCATCTTCGGCTAATTCCTGTGTGCTTTGCGCAATTTCGTCAACCATCCCCTGCTTAAGCCTCAGTTTTAATCCTTCAAGCTTAACTTTAGGCACCTCAAACTCCAGTTTATCCAAGTCGAATTTTTTAATCCGTGTATTAAAATTCTTTATGCCGGCGCTTAGGTAATTTTTGGTAATATCATCATTATAGGTAACGCGAACGCGGTCAAGGTTTACCCTGTTAATTGAAAACTTCATCGGGGCAGAAGTAGTGTCTTTCGGCTTACCCGAATCAAATGCCTTTATTATATATTCAAAATTAAAGACGGAATCTTTATTTCGCTGTACATTGGCAACTATGCCTTTAAGGTCGACTGAATTAATTTCGACCTCGTTGCTTAGTAGTTTGAACAGGCTGATATCAACAGCAAGTTTTTCACCTGCTAAAAGTGTGTCGCCTTTTTGCCCGGCAAAGTAAACATCTTCCAGTATTACTTTTTTAGGAAGGCCGATTTCAATCTTGCCGATTTTTACCTCAGTTCCAATTTTACCTTCCAGGTAGGCAACGGCTTCATTTTTTACAATGTTTTGTATGTAAGGAATTTGCAGAAGCAGAACGATCAGCAGGAATAATCCAATGATGCTTCCTATTATCCACGCAAGGATTTTAAGGGCTTTACGAAGGTATTTTTTGGTCTTTGTGTTCATTTGTACCCTAAAAATAGGACAAATAAAGCATTAAAGTTTTAAAGTTTTGCTAAAGTTAAAATTGTAAAGCTAATCTTATATAATGATATTAATTATTTTACATATCGCTTAAGCTGCATAGTAAAATTTTTTGCAAGCTTTTCGTATGCCCCTGCAATGCGGTAACCGGGATTAAATGAATTTTCAGTGGGTTCAATACCTATGGATTTATCATACTCCACTTTAAGTAGTACATTGGCAGGGTTTGATGTTTCATAAACTGTAAGCACTGCTGTTATTTTGGCTTCTTCCCGGCCTACACCTACATTATATCCGGGATATAGCCACATTGTCTTTATAAGTATTGTATATGGAGCAGTGGGATTTTTGCCTATTCTGACTTTACCTTTCATGCGTTCATTAAAGTAGGCTATGAATTTAGGTTCATAAATTGCCTCCCGGTCGGCAAACCATTTCTTCCGGAAGTCTTCCGCTTTTTCACCTTCACGTTTTCCCATCTTATCGTGCAGGAATGCTTCTTCATCAGTAAAATGGTATACTTTGATTATCATAATCAAACGCTGCATTATATTCGGTGATGTTGGCAAGGATCTTAAAGCTTCCTTCCAGTATTTTTTCCTGCGCTGCTAGTGATGTTATAAAAAGCAGTAGTAACAGCACGAAACTATTTTTCATTGTAAGTTTTGTTTGTATAACAAATATAATGTTTTTTATT
>JBQGDS010000288.1:0-3346 GCA_052039185.1 Flavobacterium sp. | reverse complement strand
TTAGAATCTTTATAATTACCCATACCATACCCCAGGCATGTAAGGAACACACCGCTTTTACGTTTCTCCTCAATTAGTGACTGCATGTCGGTGTTAGATGATGCCCCTACATTAAAATCACCATCAGTGGCAAGTATAATTCGGTTGTTGCCTTTTTTTTATAAAGTTTTCCTGCGCGGTTTTGTAAGCCAGCTCAATACCCGCACCGCCGGCTGTACTTCCTCCTGCGCGAAGGTTATCAAGGGCGGCGATGATTTTATCTTTTTCTGCCCCGCTGTTTGACGGCAGTACTAAGCCTGCTGCACCCGCATACACAACTATGGCCAGTCGGTCTTCCTTACGCATCTGGTTTACCAGCAGTTTCATGGATTGTTTTAGCAATGGTAGCTTGTTGTCGCTGTTCATAGAACCGGATACATCAATAAGGAATACAAAGTTAGATGCCGGTAAACCTTCCTGTGGTATCTCTTTGCCTTTAAGGCCTATCTTCAGCAATTTGTGCTTATGGTTCCATGGCGCTTCACTATACTCAGTGTTGATAGAGAATGGCGCATCACCCTTAGGTTGCGGATATTGGTACTTAAAAAAGTTGATCATCTCTTCAACCCTTACAGCATCTTTCGGTACGGTTTGCCCATTGTTTAAAAAACGCCTTACATTGGTATAGGAAGCATTATCAACATCAATAGAAAAAGTAGAAAGCGGTGCTGTAGCAGGGTTTTCAAACTTATTCTCCTCAAAAGCATCATACTCTTCAGTATCAACAGGAATATAGCGGGTAATAGATCTTTCGGTATAAGGATATTTTTTTAGCAGGTCATCTACCTTAGTCCAGTCTTTTGCTGATATGTCCTCTTTTAATGTCAGGACTATCACACCATTATAAGCCCTGTTGCCATAAAGGCTTGTAGCAGCATTGTCTTTAAGCACTTCGGCAGATTTAAACCACTTCGGATTTATACCCTCTATAACCTTCCTGTCTACGGTTTCACCATCTAAAATAAACAATGGTTCATTGTTTGGCTTAATACTGCCCATGCCTCTTATAATCACACTGGGGCTGGCTCCCGGCTGGCCTTTTACTGCATCATTATTTGTTATAGCATAGTAATTCTCATACATATACTTATCATAGTCACTATTAAGGATTTTAGACTTACTGTCTGCCTTTTTAGCGGCTGATTCAGGAAGCGCACGACTAATGTGACGGCCATTGGCTAATGCATCATAGCTTATATTTTCAGCAACAGGTTTACCTTTTAAAACAATATCTTGATTATTGCTATATGCTTTTGTCAGGTTACCCGTAGTGTAGGATTGTCTATCCACATTTTTAAAATTTCTGTTAGATGTAATTGCCGTATTTTCCGATATCTTTTGATATGAATCAAGTTGAATACTTTCAATATTATTTACATCCTGTTCCAAAACAATTGCAACAGTATCATCACCTAAAACAGTTTGTTCAGTTTTGTAACCTAAAAAATGGACATTAATAATATCACCCTTTTTAGCTTCTATTGTGAATTTACCATCCATATCAGTTTGAGTACTATTTGACGTATTATTTACTATAACTGATGCTCCTGGTATCGGTCCGACATCATCACTAATAATACCGGTAAATTTTCTGCTATTACCTATAGCTGTAGGAATATCAGCAGTATTTGCCTTTTTAATCGAAGTATGTAGAATTTTTTGAGGAAAGGAATTTAATTTTTTACTGCTAAAGTAGTATTGAGAATTGGCTGAGTTTTTTGATATACTGAAGCGCGCATTATTTATGTAATAAACAGAGTCTTTATTCGTATTCTGTTGTTTATCTTTTTCGTCATTCGCAACCACAGTTTGTTCAGTTTCCTCAACCTTTTCAGGATCAAAAACATCCTTAACTTTCTGCGTATCTATAACGGTTACATTATTTTCAGGCAACGTGGTTGGCGCTAGAGTCTGATTATTATTCCTGAATATAAAAGTACCCACTGTAAGGCACAGCAGTACTAATGCAGCTACACTGCCATATTTCCGGTATATGCCTGTCCTGCGTTTCTTTTTCTCGTCGAGTTTTTCCTCCACACGGTTCCATACAGCTTCCATGCGGTCAAAACCTTTTGTTTCGGCTTTATCCGAAGCATCTTTAAATTCCCTATATAATTTATCTTGATTTTCCATGACTGTTCTCGTTTTGGTAATAAACATTGTTTACTAATTCCTTTAACTTGGTGCGGGAGACATTTAATTGTGATTTGGAAGTTCCCTCGCTTATATTCAGCATGGCAGCAATTTCTTTATGCGAATAACCCTCAATGGCATACAGGTTAAAAACCGTACGGCAGCCTTCGGGCAGGTAGGTGAGCAGCTGCAGCAGGTCTTCCTCCTCAAGCGCGGCCGATTGCGTCTGGGCAGGTTCTGCACTGTAGCTCATGTCTTCAATATAAATATTGAAGTTTACATTTCGTTTCAGGCTCAGCAGGCATTGGTTCACGGCAATTTTGCGTGCCCAAGCCTCAAAGGCTTTCGTTTCCTTTAATTGATCCAGCTTTGTAAAGATGGTGTAAAAGGCATCGGCCACTGCCTCTTCAATTTCTTCCTCCGCTTTCAGGTACCTTTTGCAGGTATGGTATAGCTTTGGAGCTAAAAGCTCATACACCTTCCTCTGAGAGTCGCGGTGCATTTTCCTGCATGCTGTTATGAGTTTTTCGTCTATCACAATTTGTCTCTTTGCTTATATAGAGCATGAAAAAGCATAAAAGGTTGGGAAGGGGTTAAAAAAGTTTTCAGTATTTCAGTAACAGTAAGCAGTCAGATGCCGTAAACTGTAAACTGCGACTGTGACTTACACTGGTACTACTTATCAATAGTCAGTTTAAAAATATCAGATTCTGTTTTATCTGAATCAGCATCTTCACATAACAAAAACTCAAGTGTTTTAGGTGTTTCTTTATATAATGTTATACCTTCAAACTTATTTTTAGAAGAAATTACCTGTGTCTTTTCTACTTTAAAACTTTCAATATCAAGGCGTCCTATAAGTGATCCTGCCACTTCGCCATCATGATAGGTAGATGTGGTTTTTTCGGCGGCGGCAATAAAGTATATTTTGCTGCCTACTTTTACCGCATCGGTAAATCCTGAAGCAGAACCCTTTATTTTAGGCAGCTTAATATCATTGTAGAACATCTGGAACTCGCCTTCACGAATATTTCCTGTAATGGTAAATATGCCATTTTTCTTTTTAGGCCCGTTACCACGGTTAAAAAGGTACCAGGTGTCGCCATCGGCTATGGCAGCTTCAATATTAAAGTCTTCCGGTTTTATGCTGCCAAAATCCTGCATAGACAGGTAC
>JBQGDS010000287.1:0-3116 GCA_052039185.1 Flavobacterium sp. | reverse complement strand
ACAAATGTAATAATTTTACTTAACCGTAAAATCCTGATTATCACTTTTACGGAATTATTATAAATGCCCATTTAAAATTTTTATATGAAGATTTTTGATACCGCAAATATTCGTGAAGCTGACAGATTAACAATTACCAGGCAGAGCATTACTTCTTATGATTTAATGGAAAGGGCTGCCAATGAAGCCTTTTTATGGCTAAAAAATCGATTTACCGATAAAGAGACCGTTTTTCATGTATTTTGCGGTAAGGGCAATAATGGCGGCGATGGCCTTGTAATTGCCAGGCTGTTGCACGAAAACCATAACTATACCGTGCATTTAAATATTGTTGGAGAGGGTAACCCGTCAGAAGATTTTAATAAAGCGCTCGAACTTGCTACAGCGGCAGGAATGCAATACAATAAACCTGTAGATATACAGAACGGAGATTTGCGTAAAGCGATTATTATTGATGCTCTTTTTGGTATCGGCCTTTCGCGGGAACTTAATGATGAATTTAAAAATACTATTGATTATATAAACAATAGCGAAGCATTTATTGTTTCGATAGATGTGCCTTCGGGAATGTTTTTGGACAGGCCTACCAGCCATGCAGTAGAGGCTGATGTAGTGCTTACATTCCAGTGCCCAAAGCTGGCTTTTTTCCTGACGCATAACTATCGATTTATAAAAGATATTGAGGTTATTGATATCGGGCTGGACAAAGAGTTTATAAATAATGCAGAATCTTTCATTCATTATATCGACAGGTTTGAAGCCTGTGCCCGTTTTAAGGAAATACCTTATTATGCGCATAAAGGTACCCAGGGGCATGCGCTTATAATAGGCGGCAGCTATGGCAAAATTGGCGCCGTAAACCTTGCAGCAAGAGCGGCATTAAAGTCGGGTTGCGGACTGGTAACTGCTTATGTACCTGAATGTGGATATATACCTTTACAATCATCATTCCCTGAGGCGATGGTGCTAACTGATAGTGAAAGGCACATTACAAAAATAAACTTTGACTTACAGCCTAAAGCTATTGGTATTGGCCCGGGATTAGGAATGCATCATGAAACGCAACAAGCTTTGTTAGATTTCTTTCAGGAAAATAAAATTCCTTTGGTTATTGATGCCGATGCATTGAATATACTTTCCGAAAATAGGGGATACCTGAAGTTTTTACCTGAAAATTCGATTCTGAGCCCCCATCCTAAAGAACTTCAACGTCTTATTGGCGCCTGGGAAGATGATTTTGATAAACTTGAAAAATTAAAAGACTTTTCAAAAGAATATAATTGTATTATAGTTGTAAAAGATGCCCGCACAATCGTAGTGCATCATGATCATTTATATATCAATTCTACAGGAAATGCGGCTTTGGCAACCGGTGGTTCGGGTGATGTGCTTACAGGTATTATAACAGGTTTGGTTGCACAGGGATATGATCCTGTTGATGCCGCTATACTGGGTGTATACCTGCATGGTAAATCGGCTGATACAGGCATAAATAAAACAGGCATGCATTCATTTACGGCTTCATCTGTACTTGATTATCTTGGCGAAGCCTGGCTGCAGGTACAGGCATTGCAATAATGTTAGTAAAATACTTGAAAAACCTTGCTTTTTAAGTATGGTTTTGTGAATTTTGACGGCTTAAATCAATCAGTCATGGAAACCATACATTATATAAGTTCTGATCTTCTTTCCCTCGAAATTGTAAATGATATACTATCGCAGGATAAAAAGCTGGCGCTATCTGAGGAAGCGCGTGGCTGTATTGAGCGTTGTCGCATTTACCTTGATGAGAAAATGAAAATGAACGACGATCCTATATATGGTATAAATACCGGTTTTGGGTCATTATATAATGTAAAAATATCTAATGAAAACCTTACTAAGCTTCAGGAAAACCTTGTAAAATCACATGCATGCGGTACGGGTGATGAGGTGCCGTCTGAAATTGTGAAAATTATGCTCCTGCTGAAGATACAATCACTAAGCTATGGGCATTCGGGTGTGCAGCTTGAAACGGTTGAAAGGCTTGTTGATTTTTACAATAATGATATTCTTCCTGTAATATATACTCAGGGTTCATTAGGTGCTTCGGGCGATCTTGCACCGCTTGCACACCTGTCTTTACCCTTACTTGGCGAAGGAGAAGTTTATATGGACGGTTTCCGTCAGCCTGCACAAAAAGTGCTGGATAAAATGGGGTGGAAGCCTATTGAGCTAAAATCGAAAGAAGGGCTTGCCTTACTAAACGGTACACAATTTATGAGCGCTTATGGTGTTCATATATTACTGAAATCGATAAAACTAAGTTACCTCGCTGATGTTATCGGTGCAGTATCATTAGAAGGATTTGACGGACGCATTGAACCTTTTAATGAACTTATACACATGGTACGCCCGCACAAGGGGCAGATTGTTACAGCACGCCGTTTTAATGAACTGCTGGAAGAAAGCGAAATTATCGCACAGCCTAAAAAGCACGTTCAGGATCCGTACTCATTTCGCTGTATACCACAAGTGCATGGAGCAAGTAAAGACACGATTGATTATGTAAAAAAGGTATTCCGTACCGAAATTAATTCCGTTACAGATAACCCGAATATATTTGCCGACAGCGATGTGATTATTTCCGGCGGTAACTTCCATGGGCAGCCATTGGCGCTTACGCTTGACTTTTTAGGACTTGCCCTTGCCGAACTTGGGAATATATCCGAAAGGCGTACCTACCAGCTTATATCAGGACTTCGTGGCCTGCCACCATTCCTTGTTTCTAACCCGGGGCTTAATTCGGGCTTCATGATTCCGCAATATACTGCAGCAAGCATAGTGAGCCAAAACAAGCAATTGGCAACTCCTGCAAGTATTGACAGTATTGTATCCAGCAACGGGCAGGAAGACCATGTGAGCATGGGTGCAAATGCTGCGACAAAAACGCTGAAAATTGTTGACAATCTTGAAAGGATACTGGCTATAGAACTGATGAATGCTTCTCAGGCGATTGAATACCGTCGTCCTTTAAGGTCGGGTGAGTTCCTGGAGTCGTTTGTTAATCAGTAACCTGAAGAAATAACAATGGTTAAAAAACAACCTAAAAAAAAAAATTATATATAGAAAAATAT
>JBQGDS010000286.1:0-3818 GCA_052039185.1 Flavobacterium sp. | reverse complement strand
TGTACTTTATCCAAAGCCGAGATCGGAAAAAAAAACGGCGGAACATCTGGCAGCTCTAGGTATTGCAGTGTACTGCCCTTTAGTGACCAGGATTCAGCAATGGTCTGACCGAAAAAAGAAAGTAGAGCTTCCGTTGTTCAGTTCTTACATTTTTGTAAATATTGAAGAGCACAACAGGGAAAAAGTTTTTTTGGTAAAAGGAGTTGTACGTTATCTTTTTTGGTTGGGGAAACCAGCAGTAGTAAAAGCAGAAGAGATAGGCGAGATAAAGAAATGGCTTGCAACTGATTATACGGATGCTGAAGTAGAACATCTTGTTAAGGGCGATGTAATGGAAATTAAAGAAGGCCCGTTTAAAGATTATACAGGTATAGTACAGGAAGTAAGTAACAGTAATATTAAGTTAATTATAGAATCTATTGGGATTATATTAACTTTAAAGTACAGTAAATTACCGCCCGAACTAAACAAATAAAAAATCTCAATTATGAGCGATATTTTACATGTTGTACTGACCGGAGGGGTAGGAAGCCGCTTATGGCCGCTTTCAAGAAAGAGTAAGCCAAAGCAATATCTTAACCTGTTTAACGGTAAGTCATTATTTGAAATGACGGTAGAGCGTAATGCAGGAATTGCAAATGATGTTATAGTAGTAGGGAATACCGATAACAGGAGCCTTTCGGTTGAAGCCTTACGTAATGCAGGTGTACACCATTTTCATGAAATAGTAGAGTCTACGCCACGCAATACCGCAGCAGCCATTGCATTTGCAGCGTTTGAAGCGAAACCTGAAGATATTTTGATCATAACACCTTCTGACCATATTATAAATGGTATTGAGGGGTATAAAAAAACTATATTGGACGCTGTAGAACTTGCAAAACAGGGTAGTATTGTAACCTTTGGTATAAACCCTACAAGGCCTGAAACCGGGTACGGATATATTGAGTTTTCCGGTAATGATGTGATTGCTTTTCGCGAAAAGCCTGATCTGGATACAGCAAAGGATTTTGTAGCGTCAGGCAAGTTTTTATGGAATAGTGGTATGTTTTGCTTTAAGGCAGGTGTATTCCTGGAAGAACTTAAGCTGTATGAGCCTGAAATATACGAAACATCAAAAAAGGCGTGGGACAATATGAAAAACAGGGTGCTTAACCTTGAGCTTTCATTACAGATACCGTCACAAAGTGTAGATTATGCAGTTATGGAACGCAGCAAAAAGATAAAGGTTATACCGGCATCTTTTGACTGGAGTGATCTTGGTTCGTTTGAGTCAATATATGATTACCTGCGCGAAATAGGCCATACTGTGGATAATGATGGTAATATGATAATAGGTACAGATAAATACACTGTATTCCTGGGACTTAAAAATACAATTTTTATTAGGACTGATGATGCCAACCTTATACTAAATAAGGAAAACTCTCAGGATGTGAAAAAAATATATGCACTGCTGGAGCAGGCAAACTCACATTTATTAAACTAAATGGACAAGAACAGTATAATATATATTGCCGGACATAAAGGAATGGTGGGCAGCGCAGTATGGCGTGCCCTTGAAGCTGCCGGCTATAAAAACCTTATCGGTTTTAGCAGTAAGGAGCTTGATCTAAGAAATCAGCAGGCAGTTAAAGACATGGTACTGTCCGAAAAGCCAGATGTTATTATTGACGCTGCTGCTAAAGTAGGTGGTATACTCGCAAATAATAACTATCCATACCAGTTCCTGATGGACAATATGCTGATACAGAATAACCTTATTGAGGCTTCGCTGCATATTGACCTTAAGAAATTCATCTTTCTGGGCAGTTCTTGTATTTACCCTAAAATGGCTCCACAGCCACTTAAGGAAGAATACCTGCTTACCGGTCCGCTTGAACCTACTAATGAGTGGTATGCTATTGCTAAAATATCGGGAGTAAAATTGTGTGAGGCGATAAGGAAACAGTATGGTAAAGACTATGTGAGCCTTATGCCTACTAATCTTTACGGGCCGTTTGATAATTTCGATCTACAGACATCACACGTGCTTCCTGCCATGATACGTAAGTTTCATGACGCAAAGGAAAATGGAAATGAACCTGTAACCCTGTGGGGCAGCGGAACGCCAATGCGTGAGTTCCTGCATGTAGATGATATGGCACAAGGCGTTTTATATGCGGTTGAAAATAAATTGCCTGAACATCTTTATAATGTAGGCACTGGTGAAGATCTTACCATAAAAGACCTTGCCGAAACCATACAAAATGCTGTAGGACATGAAGGCGAAATAATTTGGGACAGTTCAAAGCCTGACGGTACGCCACGTAAGCTTATGGATATATCCAAAATGCATAACTTAGGTTGGAAACATAAAATCAGCCTGCAGGAGGGTATTAAAAATACATACAACTGGTTTTTAGAGAACCACAATTCAATCAAAGAAGTTAAGATATAACCATATATGAAAACAGCATTAATTACAGGTATAACAGGACAGGACGGCGCTTACCTTGCCGAATTGCTATTAGAAAAAGGATACATGGTGCACGGTGTTAAAAGGAGGTCATCTCTTTTTAATACGAACAGGATAGACCACCTGTACCAGGATCCGCACGAAAGCAATCCGCGTATAAAGCTTCATTTTGGTGACATGACCGATTCAATGAACCTTACCCGCATCATCCAGGAAACACAGCCTGATGAAATATATAACCTGGCTGCTATGAGCCACGTTAAGGTAAGTTTTGATACTCCAGAATATACTGCAAATGCTGATGGAATAGGTACACTGCGTATACTTGAGGCAGTAAGGCTGTTAGGTATGGAAAAGAAAACCCGTATATACCAGGCCAGTACATCTGAACTTTACGGTTTGGTACAGGCAGTACCACAAAGCGAGACAACACCGTTTTACCCGCGTTCGCCTTATGCAGTAGCTAAAATGTATGCATACTGGATTACGGTTAACTATCGTGAGGCATATAATATGTTTGCCTGTAACGGTATTTTATTCAACCATGAGTCGCCACTAAGGGGTGAAACATTTGTAACACGTAAAATTACCCGTGCAGTAGCCAAGATAGGTTTGGGCCTTGAGAAGAAACTGTTTATGGGTAATATTGATGCCAAAAGGGACTGGGGGCACGCAAAGGATTATGTAGAGGCTATGTGGAGGATATTGCAGCAGGACACACCGGAAGATTTTGTAATAGCAACGGGCGTTACTACTACAGTGCGTGATTTTATCAAAATGGCATTTGCCGAAATAGGCTTCAACCTGCGTTTTGAAGGAGAGGGTATTGATGAGGTTGGTATACTTGAATCTATCAATCAGGAAGTATACAGCAATGTAGTAAAAGGCTTTGAAGATAAAGATATAAATACACCTGCTATTGGCGAAGTTCTGGTAAGTATTGACCCAAGGTATTTCAGGCCTACAGAAGTTGACCTGCTTATAGGTGATCCTACAAAATCGCAAACCAAGCTGGGCTGGAAGCCTAAATATGATCTGCCAATGCTTGTACAGGAAATGGTACATGCTGATGTGGCTCTGTTTAAAAAAGACCTTCAGCTTATACATACCGGACACTCGGTATTTATGCAGGGAGAATAAATATATTTGAGAAGTACGACAACCTTTGAGCAAACTAAAAAAAGTAGTTAAAAACTACCTCGGCAATTTCAGCTTCTTCTACACCCACTTACGTTACAGGGTATTTATTTCTGTAGCGCTAAGTATATTAGTAGGCGTTCTGGATGGTTTGGGGCTTAGTATGTTTCTTCCGCTACTTGGAATGGTCAATCCTGATAGTAAAGGTGTTGACACGGAAAGC
>JBQGDS010000285.1:0-4917 GCA_052039185.1 Flavobacterium sp. | reverse complement strand
CCCGGAAGATGTGGAGCCCGAAGTACAGCCACCATACGGTCCAACAGGAGAAATTTTCCGATACACGCTGAACAGCAAAAATAAAGATACACGTGAACTTTTAACCCTGCAAAACTGGGTTATTGACAGGCAGCTAAGGGCTGTGCCGGGTGTTGCCGATGTTGTTGCTTTCGGTGGGCGCGAAAAAACGTACGAAGTAGAGATTGACCCTATAAAATTACAGAAGTATGGGCTGTCATCCCTTGAAGTGTATGATGCCATAAGCCAGGCCAATGTAAACGTAGGTGGAGATATTATTGAGAAAAACGGCCAGGCCTATGTAGTGCGTGGTATCGGGCTGCTGGATACAAGCCAGGATATTGAAAATACTATAGTAGCAGAAGAAGAGGGTAATCCGGTATTGATAAAAAATATTGCTAAAGTTACACGGTCTAATATTCCTCGCGTAGGGCAGGTAGGACTTAATGATAATGACGATGTGGTGGAGGGTATTGTGGTTATGCGTAAAAATGAAAACCCGTCTATCGTACTCGCTGCCCTTAAGGAAAAAATTGCCTATGTGCAGGAAAACGTTTTGCCGAAAGATGTAGCAATGGAAACGTTTTATGACCGTGATAACCTGATGGACTTTTGTACCAAAACAGTTACACACAACCTTATGGAAGGTATTGTGCTGGTTACGGTTATAGTTTTACTTTTCATGGCCGACTGGCGTACTACTGTTATTGTAGCTGTAATTATACCGCTTTCTTTACTTTTCGCGTTCCTGTGCCTCAGGCTCAAGGGTATGAGTGCCAACCTGCTCTCGCTGGGTGCAATTGACTTTGGTATTATTATAGATGGCGCCGTGGTAATGGTTGAAGGGCTCTTTGTAGCGCTCGATCAGCTCCAGCATAAAATAGGTGTTAAGCGTTTCAATAAGCTGTCAAAGCTTGGGCTTATCCGTAAAACAGGTACAAAGCTTGGTGTGGCAATATTCTTCAGTAAGCTGATAATCATATCTGCGCTACTGCCTATTTTCTCATTCGAAAAAGTAGAAGGCAAAATGTTCTCGCCACTGGCCTGGACACTTGGTTTCGCACTATTAGGCGCGTTGATATTTACGCTCACTCTTGTGCCTGTGTTGTGTTCAATATTACTTCGTAAAAACGTAAAGGAAAAACACAATGTGTTTGTAGAATTCTTTAATAAAATCGTTTCTAAAGGGTTCAACTTTACATTCAGGCATAAAAAAGGCTCTTTCATAGTATCAATAGTTATTTTGTTGCTTACGTTGTTTTCCGCCCGCTTCATGGGTACTGAATTCCTTCCGCCGCTTAACGAAGGTGCGCTTTGGGTTACCGCTGAATTGCCTATGAGTAACTCGCTTACCGAAAGTGTGAACATGGCACGAATTATTCGTAAAGAGTTAAGGGAATTCCCTGAGGTGGACGATGTGCTTTCACAAACAGGACGTAGTAATGATGGTACAGACCCAAATGGTTTCGGCTTCCTGCAGTTCCAGGTCGACCTGAAACCAAAAGACCAGTGGACCAGAGGTATCAGCCAAGATGAGCTTATTGAGGAGATGAATAATAAACTGAGTCGCTACCAGGGAATAACATGGAATTACTCACAGCCGGTTATTGATAACGTTGCTGAAGCAGTTGCCGGTTTTAAAGCTTCAAATGCAGTTAAGATTTATGGTGATGACCTGCATACGCTTGATAAGATAGCGGGAGAGGTAATGGAGAAAATAAAGCATATTGAAGGTGTAAAAGATGTTGGTGTGCTTCGTAATCTTGGCCAGCCATCTATCAGCGTGAAGTTTGACGAAGAAAAGATGGCGCTTTACGGTGTTAAGAAAAGTGATGCGCAGAGTATTATTGAAATGGCAATAGGAGGTAAAACCGCCACGCAGAAATATGAAGGTGAGAAAAAATTTGATATCAGGCTTCGTTATGAGCAGGACTACAGGAAAGATGAGCAGGATATTATGAACCTTATGGTGCCAACGCTAAGGGGTACTATGGTTCCGCTTAAGGAAATTGCTGCACTTACTACCGAAACAGGCCCTTCACTTATTTATCGTGACAACACCAAGCGTTTTATTGGTGTGAAATTCTCAGTGCGTGACCGAGACTTGGGTGGTACTATTAACGATGCCCAGGCGGCTGTAAAACAAATTAAAGTGCCGGATGGCTACAGCATAGGCTGGACAGGTGAATATGAAAACCAGATACGGGCAAGCTCTAAGCTCACGCAGGTAGTGCCAATTTCACTAGTGCTGATTTTTGTATGGCTGTTCATCATGTTTGGCAATATTAAAGATTCAATGCTTGTGCTTGCTAATGTGCCGTTTGCTATTATAGGCGGTATACTGGCATTACAACTCACGGGTATAAACTTTGGTATTTCGGCTGGGGTAGGCTTTATCGCGCTGCTTGGTATATGTATACAAAACGGCGTTATACTCGTTGCTGAATTCCACAACAACCTGCGGCAGAAACTCACACTTACCGATTCGGTCATCCAGGGTGTAAAAACCCGTACAAGGCCTGTTGTTATGACTGCGCTTATGGCGGCTATAGGGCTTATGCCTGCAGCATTATCAACCGGTATTGGGTCTGAATCGCAAAAGCCATTGGCAGTAGCAATTATTGGTGGCCTGGTTACAGCTACCATATTTACACTGTTGGTGTTTCCTAATTTTTTCTACTGGGCCATGCGTAAAAAGCATCAGAAACAATTGGAATAGTGGTTTGATTATTGTTTTTCTTGTGGCCCTGTACAGCCGCTGTATTTCAGCGGCTGTACTATTTATAAATCAAAAAGGCTCCGGGTACCGGAAGCCTTTTTGATTTAGTTTTGTGTGTAGGTTATTGATGTGCATTTTTATGGCCTTCTGCCTACAGCTAATCGGTATAGTATACCAATAATTGCCAATACTAAAAGTATGTGGATAAGGCTACCTACTGATTCGGCAAACCCAAAATATCCTACCAGCCATCCTATAATTAGGATTACAACGATTAACCAGATTAAATCTCTCATGATTACATATTTTAAATAGTTAGTTGAGTAAAATTAATTATTAGGGCGGACGTTAGTTAATTAATTAAGAATTCTTTAATAGCCAAAATTTTCCTAATAAAATTATGAGTCGAAATAATTAAAGAAACAGGCTACCTATCTTTTTTAATTAAGTATTTTTGTAATGTTTATAGATTTTTTTTCCATGCAAACCCCTTTAAAAATTGCTGTTGTAGGTTCCGGATTGGTCGGTTCACTACTGGCGATATACCTTAAAAAGGCAGGCCATACCGTTCATGTTTATGACCGCAGCCCCGATATTAGGACGATACAGTTTTCAGGACGTTCCATTAACCTTGCCATGTCCCATCGTGGCTGGCGGGCTGTAGATGATATTGGTTTGGGAGATGCTATAAGGGAAATTGCAATACCCATGGAAAAAAGGGCCATACACTTAGTGGGGCAGCCGCTTACTTACCAGTATTACGGTAAAGATGGCGAAAGTATTTATTCTATTTCACGCGGTGTGCTCAACAGGAAGATGATAGATCTTGCCGAAGAGGCGGGAGTAGAGTTTTTCTTCAACAGCAGGATTTGGGATGTATCGCTTTCTGAAGCAACACTGCATGTGGGCGAAACCGAACGCGGTGCCTGGGAAGATCTTAAATATGATAAGGTTTTTGGTGCCGATGGCGCTTTCTCGCGTGTGCGCCACAGGATGCAGCGCCAGAGCATGTTCAACTATTCTCAGGAATTCCTGAGCCTGGGCTATAAGGAACTGAATATTCCGGCCAATATTGACGGTTCGCATAAACTTGATAAAAATTCATTGCATATATGGCCAAGGCGTGATTTTATGCTTACCGCATTGCCAAACCTTGACGGCAGCTTTACCTGTACCTTGTTTATGCCGTTTGAGGGCGAAAACTCGTTTGAAGCGCTGAAAGATAAGGAAGCGCTTGAAGCTTTTTTTGCAAAGCATTTCCCCTCTACTGTTGATGTGATACCTAAGCTGGTTGAGGATTTCTTTAAAAATCCTACAAGTACGCTGGTAACCATGAAGTGTTATCCTTGGACGTTTGAAGATAAGGTCGCCCTTATAGGCGATGCCTGCCATGCTATTGTTCCTTTTTACGGACATGGCATGAACGCTGGATTTGAAGATATTACCGTGTTGAGCCAGCTTATGAATAAATATGGCGATGACTGGGAAACGATATTTAAAGAATACCAGGAAAGCCGTAAGCCGAATACTGATGCCATTGCTGAGCTTTCGTACCGAAACTTTATGGAAATGAGCAGCGATACAGCTGATGCTGGTTTCCTGCTTCGCAAGAAGATAGAAAAATGGTTTTCAGAAAAGCATCCTGAACTTTGGCTGCCACTATACAGCAGGGTAACATTCAGCTACAGGCCTTATTCGGAAGCATTAGCTATTGGCGACCGCCAAAAGGCAATTATGGACGAAGTGATGCAGATGGAAAATATAAAGCAAAGCTGGGACAGTCCCGAAGTGGAACGCAAAATCCTGAATCTGCTTAATAAATAACCGGTTATTCTTCCCGGTTTACTTTCTCTATGCTGAAAGCTGGTGTGCATACCGACAGGTATTCGCACGGTTCATCAAAAGGGTTGGAATATTGTATTCGTGCACCGCGTTTAATTTTTATTGACTCGCCTGTGCTGAGTACAACTGTTTCCCCCTCTATTATAAACTGCTTTTTACCTTTTATAATATAAGTGTACTCGTCAAAATCGGGCGTTTGATATGGCTCGCTCCAGTGTGGTGGGGCTATCATGAATGCAATTGATATTTCGCTGCCTCCATGTGAGGCATTGCCAAAATGTTCTTGTATCAGTTTACCATCAGCGGTAGGCACGGTAAAAGGGCTGTTTTGTATAAAG
>JBQGDS010000284.1:0-5937 GCA_052039185.1 Flavobacterium sp. | reverse complement strand
AAATGACACTGTATGAAAGGTTGCTGCATATCTGCCACTTTGTATCAACATTAACAGATGGCAAAGCTGTATTACTATATAATACAATTACAGGCACAAGATAGTTTACACTATAAAACAAAAATGAGAAACACACTTGTTTCGCCTTTTTGTTTTTATTTCTTTTCCTGAATAGCTTTAATCATATTGTCTTCCTTCAGTATCATTTCATAATATACCTTATCATTCAGCAGTTGCCTTGCAAATTCGGCAGCCAGGTAACGTTTTATTTTATCCTTATGTTTTTCAAGCTTAAAGCTCAGGCCATTCTTCAATAAATAATTATCAAATGCTTTAAAATATTTATCAGTAGCGGTTACTTTTTGGCTTAAGTCTGTAGCCGAAAGCCCTTCAAACCCTTTACGGTCATTATCCAGCTGTTCGAAAACAAAATAGCTCACAATGCCGCTTTGCATTATCATCATAATAGCCTCATCGCCATGCTTGCCTTCCAGTGGTACAAAAACATCAGGGGTAATACCGCCACCGCCATATACAATACGCCCTCGTGTAGTTTTAAATTTAAGCGTATCCGCCACTTTTATACTATCGGCAGCATACAGCTCGCCATTTGCAAAACGCTGTTCAAACTCATTAAAGTACTCCTCACCGCCATTAGCATAACTGCGCTGTATGGAGCGTCCTGAAGGCGTATAATAACGTGCTACGGTAAGGCGTACGGCACTGCCATCACCCAACTTCATTTCACGCTGCACCAGCCCCTTGCCAAAACTCCTTCGGCCTACAATTGTACCACGGTCATTATCCTGAATGGCACCCGCAAGAATTTCACTTGCCGAAGCACTGTTTTCATTAATCAGCACATATACTTTACCATCTTCAAAAATCCCTTCAGAGGTAGCAAAGGTTTTATCTTCACGATTCTTTTTATTTTTTGTTTTTACAATAAGCTGGCCGTCTTTCAGGAATTCATCGGCTATTTCTACTGCCTTTTCAAGGTAGCCGCCTCCATTATCCCTTACATCAATAATCACTGTATTACCACCCTGCTTTTTGATGCTTTCCAAAGCTTTATGAAACTCATCGGCAGTAGTTTCGGCAAAACGGTTTATCTTGATATAACCTGTAGTTGCATTTACCATTACCGCTGCGTCAACGCTCTTGATAGGTACAACATCACGCCTGAGATTAACCTTAAACTTCTTGTTGGTACTTTTCCTGAAAATTGTAAGGGTAACATTAGAGCCTTCAGCCCCTTTAAGCTTAGAGAAAAGCGTATCATTAGGAAGCTTCCGCCCGAATAGCTTATCATTATTGGCATATAAAATCCTGTCACCGGCCTTTATACCTGCCTTCTCACTTGGCCCGCCGGGAATCGGTTTTATTACAGCAACCGAATCTTTGTACATGTAAAAGTTTACACCTATACCCACAAAATCGCCTTTCATGCTCTGCTCTACCCTTTCCATTTCATTCTTAGCGATATAAACCGAATGCGGGTCAAGCTTTTCGAGTATGCTATTTACGGTAAGGTCTACTATAGAGTCGGTATCCACATCATCCACATATTCGCTTTCAATAAAATCAATCAGCTTATTGAGCTTACTTTTATGCGATGAGCCGGATATAAGTCCGCGCTTTTCGGCAGGAAAGTTCAGGAAGCTCCCCAGCAGCAAGCCTGTTACAAGTGCAACAGCAATAATTATGGGGAAATATACTTTTTTTATGTTCATTTTTATCAGTCCAGATCCGGAATGCAGTCTACCTCTACACCTGCTTTTACAAGAAAGTCAAGCCCTGAATTATCTTTATACCCATCCTTATATACCACACGGGTAATGCCCGACTGGTGTATAAGCTTGCTGCAATCTTTACAGGGCGACATGGTAATATAAAGCGTAGCGCCTTCGCAGGATTGTGTTGAACGGGCTACTTTTAAAATCGCGTTTGCTTCAGCGTGCAGCACATACCACTTGGTAACGCCCTCATCATCTTCGCAGCAATTCTCAAATCCTGACGGTGTCCCGTTATACCCGTCAGATATTATCATTCTGTCTTTCACAATAATTGCGCCAACTTTTTTGCGTTTGCAGTAAGACAACTGTCCCCACTCGCGGGCTATACGCAAGTAAGCCTTATCGTATTTATTCTGTTTTTTTTCTTTCATTTTAAAGTACGGCAACCCATGCCTGTACAGGCTGCTGTGCAAAGGTAGCTATAAAAAGGTTTACCAGATTTCGCTTTCAAAAATCATTGGGATAATGACCCCTGCAATAAATGCCGAAGTAACTAATATCCAGTCGCGGCGCGATACACGGAAAAAGTTTTGCACCAATGCCGAAAGGATCAGCACCGCCAGTACAACAATTATCTGCGCAGCTTCAATACCCAATGCAAATTCCAATAACGGTAAAAGTTTGTCTTCATTATTGGCAACCAGCATATTTTTGAAAAAGTTAGAAAAGCCAAGCCCATGTATTATGCCGAAAAATAGTGTGCCAATAGCAACAACACTCATGTTTTCGTTACGCGAAGCCTTACCTGCTTTGAAAAAATTGTATAGCGCAGCACCCAGTATGGTTATGGGTATAAGAAATTCAACAATTTCTGCTTTAATGGTTACCATTCCATATACCGAAAGTACAAGAGCCATGGTATGCCCTATAGTAAAAAGTGTAAGCAGCAATAGTAAGGCGCGCCAGTGCTTAAAGGTATAAGGCACTGTAAGAGCCATAAGGAAAAGCACGTGGTCGTATCCGTTAATGTCGAGCACATGCTTAAGGCCGATGTTAAAATACAACCAAAAATCTGACATGGTTTACACGAAATTGATAATGAAGCTGTAAACTTACATTATTTTTATATACAAATTTATCTTACAAAGCTATTAAACAATTATATCCTAAAAATTTAAAAAAAATTACACATGGCTAAAATATAGAAGTATATTTGCCTATAATTTTTAACATTCACAACATGTCTATTTCAGATCTTTTTGACAGCGGCTTTAAAGACAGGAACAAAGGCCACTTTTCTGCCATTGTGCGCGTAGCCATGGAAAACGGCCACCTGAGCCATGAAGAAAGGGCGTTCCTTGATAAGCTTGCCGTTCAGCTCGATATTACACCCGAAGAATATAAAGAAATCCTGGCAGACCCGTTTAAATATCCTATAAACCCGCCACACCTTTACGTACAGCGCCTGGAGCGTTTATACGACCTTTCAAGAATGGTATATGCCGATCATATACTTGGCCCCAAACAAAAAGAAATCCTTACCCGCTTTGCCCTTGCACTGGGCTTTACACCGGGTAACGTAAATTATATTGTTGATAAAGCACTTTCATTACTGGTTATGAATGTAGATTCAGACACTTTTGTATATGAAATGCAGCATATGAACAAGTAGTTCATAGTAATTAGGCACAAGCCAAAAGCATAAAAACGCCTTCACTAAGTGAAGGCGTTTCCATTTATAAACTTATGTTTCTCTTATCAGGCTTGTGCCTTGTGGCTAACAACTACTTTGCACTCTCCATGAACTCCTCTGCTTTTTCCACCATGTTGTAGCTGCCACAGAAGAAAGGTACACGCTGGTGCAGTTCGGTTGGCTGTATTTCCATAATACGGCTAAAACCGTCAGATGCCTTGCCACCTGCCTGTTCAGCAATGAAAGCCATTGGGTTGCATTCGTATAAAAGCCTTAGCTTACCTTTAGGTGCCTTGCTGCTGGTTGGGTAAATATATATACCGCCTTTAATCATGTTACGGTGAATGTCACTTACAAGGCTGCCTATGTAGCGTGAAGTATACGGCCTGTCGCCTTCCTCAAGCTGGCAGTATTTTATATAATCTTTTACCCCCTGAGGGAAATGCACATAGTTACCTTCGTTAATTGAATAGATGTTGCCATCTTTAGGAAAAGTAAGGTTAGGATGCGAAAGGTAAAACGTTCCAATGGCCGGGTTAAGCGTAAAACCGTTAACTCCATTGCCTGTAGTATATACCAGCATGGTTGATGTACCGTAAATAACATACCCTGCGGCTACCTGGTTTACGCCCGGCTGAAGGAAATCTTCAAGGGTTACCGGTGTGCCTATTGGCGTTACCCTGCGGTAAACAGAGAAAATAGTACCTACCGAAACATTTACATCAATGTTAGATGAACCGTCAAGCGGATCAATAAGCACTACATACTTGTTGTTATGGCAGCCGTCCTGGCCCTGTATAGTTATAAAATCATCATTTTCCTCAGATGCAATACCGCATACAATCTCACGATTCACGAGTGTCTGCATAAAAATTTCATTGGCATACACGTCAAGCTTCTGCTGGTCCTCCCCCTGTATATTCTGTTCGCCGAATTTACCAATGATATCTACAAGCCCAGCCTTATTTACCTTGTAGTTTACTACTTTGGCAGCAAGCCTTATTGAGTTGATAAGCCTTGAAAGCTCACCCGAAGAGTATTTAAAATCTTCCTGCTTTTCAATAATAAATTCGCCTAATGTTTTGTTTCTTTCTTCCATTCCGAAAACGATATAGTTGTGTTTAGGGCACAAATATCGAAATTTTTGTGACAGTAAAATAATTTATTCCTGCATATTGGTTTTGCATGTATTTTTGCACAAAATACCCTATATGATTATCCGGAAAGGCACCCCTGCCGATATGCCTCAGGTACTTGAACTTATTAAGGAACTGGCCGCTTTTGAAAAAGAGCCGGAAGCCGTCGTGGTTACGGTTGACGAACTGGTACGGGACGGTTTTGGGGCAGTGCCATTATTCCATACATTTGTAGCAGAGCAGGATAACGAAATTATAGGCATGGCCTTGTTTTACTACCGCTACTCTACATGGAAAGGCCGTACTATACACCTGGAAGACCTGATAGTAAAAGAAAGCAAACGCGGTACGGGAGCAGGAAGCGCACTGTACAAAGAAGTGATTAAATTTGCAAAAACCGATGGCGTGCGCCGTGTGGAATGGGTAGTACTGAACTGGAACACCCACGCCATACATTTTTATGAACGTTCGGGCGCAGCTGTATTACAGGACTGGCTTACCGTACAGATGGATGAAAAAGGAATGACCCAATTTACATTAGACTTATAGCAATGAAAGTATTCAAATTTGGAGGTGCATCGGTTAAAGATGCCGACGGTATCAAAAATGTATTTAATGTATTGCAGCAGGTAGGGTATGATGATGTGCTGCTGGTAATATCGGCAATGGGTAAAACTACCAACGCGTTTGAGGTAGTGATCAAAGATTATTTTGATAAATCGGCCGGGCTGCAATCATCAGTACAGGAAGTACGAAAATACCATAACCAGATACTGATTGACCTTTTTGAGGAAGACAACCATCCTGTTTTTGCTGCGGTAAATAAAATATTTGCCGACCTCGAGCATTTCCTGAAACAGAACAAATCGCCCAACTACAATTTTGTATACGATCAGGTAGTAAGCCTTGGCGAAATTATATCTACAACTATTGTAAGCCACTACTTTAATTACCGTGGACTGAAAAATCAGTGGATTGACGTACGCGAGCTTATAAAAACAGACAATACGTATCGTGATGCCGTTGTAAACTGGGAACTTACACAGAAGAACATTTTTAAAAATGTAAAGAAAAAGAACCTGAACATTACACAGGGTTTTTTAGGCAGTGATGAAAATAACTTTACAACCACATTAGGCCGTGAAGGATCGGATTATACTGCGGCTATTTTTGCATATTGCCTGAATGCAGAGAATGTTACAATATGGAAAGATGTGCCGGGTGTGCTAAATGCCGATCCGCGGTATTTTGACAACGCCAAGCTCCTGAACCAGATATCGTATCGCGAAGCTATTGAGCTTGCTTTTTACGGGGCAACAGTTATACACCCCAAAACATTGCAGCCACTGCAACGCAAAGAGATTCCGCTTTA
>JBQGDS010000283.1:0-2883 GCA_052039185.1 Flavobacterium sp. | reverse complement strand
ATTTTACCATCCGTATCAATTTCAGAATCAGAACCAATGGTTGCATACAGCATAGAAAGGTTTCCTCCCACTAAAATATCTTCAACCACCTCGCCTGCTCTGTTCTGGCTATCGGCAGGAATTTCATATTGAAGGCTTTTGCCAAATAAAGCTTTACGAATACTCTCTGATGATTCGGCTGTACTTTTAGGATATCCCTGAAGCATTACCGCATGCAGTGTTTCAATACCAAAGTTATGTACGTGACAGTGCAACAGCGTGATGTCGCTGTACCCAATTAGCCATTTCGGGTTTTGCCTGAATTTTGTCCAGTCTATCCTGTCGATAATTCTTAATGTACCATAGCCACCTTTGGCAAAAAAGATAGCTCTTATGCTGTCATCATCCAGCATTTGCTGCAGGTCGGCCAGGCGTTCATCATCAGTACCAGCCAGAAAGCCATACTCATTAAAGGCATTTTTACCAACAACAGGCTCAAGCCGCCAGCTTTTTAGAGTGGTAAGGGCATATTCAATCTCAATGGCTTCACAGCGCTTGGCAGTACTTACTATGCCTACTTTATCGCCATGGGAAAGGTATGGTGGTGTGATCATAATAAATGGACACGAATGAATGAAATTAAACAGATTATCACTGATACAACAATCATAACAAATATAGCTATTACATAAAATACAATCAGAATAAATCTGTGTAGATTTCTCAAATCTGTTTTATCTGTGTTGCTATTAGTTCGCAATCCCTTAACAAAATTCTCCCTGTAAATCCGTATCTTTGCCTACTTAATTTTTGCCATGATAAAGACTGATTTTTCTTCACTCGAACCCAAGAAAAACATACTTATAAAAGGTGCGCAGCTGCACAACCTCAAGAATATAGACGTAGCCATACCCCGCAATAAGATGGTGGTGGTTACCGGGCTTTCCGGCTCGGGTAAATCAAGCCTTGCATTTGATACGCTGTATGCCGAAGGCCAGCGCCGCTATGTAGAGAGCCTGTCAAGCTACGCACGCCAGTTCCTTGGCCGATTAGACAAGCCGAAGGTGGAATACATTAAAGGTATTGCCCCGGCCATAGCTATTGAGCAGAAGGTTAACACTACCAACGCCCGCAGTACCGTAGGCACCAGCACCGAGATTTATGATTACATGAAGCTGCTGTTTGCTCGTGTGGGACGTACCTATTCACCTGTTTCAGGTCGTGAAGTTAAGAAAGATACCGTAACCGATGTGGTTAACGAAGTAAAGCAAATGGAATTGGAAAGCCGCTGGCTGCTGCTTGCCCCCGTGCATATTGAAAAGGGCCGTTCGCTTGAAGAAAAACTAGGCGTACTACTGCAACAGGGTTTTGCGCGTATACTGGCCGATAATGAAACACTTCGGCTTGATGATTTAGGAGAAACTGACCTAACCAACAAAGAGGTACTACTTGTAGTAGACCGTATTGTGGTAAAAGAGGAAGAGGAATTTTATAACCGCCTTGCCGATGCAGTACAAACTGCTTTTTATGAAGGCAAAGGCGAATGCTTTTTACAGGATGTAAGCTCGGGTAACCGCTTAACTTTCAGTAATAATTTTGAACTGGACGGCATTACCTTTGTAGAGCCGAATGTACATCTTTTCAGCTTCAACAATCCTTATGGCGCGTGCCCTGCGTGCGAGGGTTACGGCAGTATTATAGGTATTGATGAAGAGCTTGTAGTGCCAAACACTGCGCTATCGGTATATGAAAACGCTATTTTCCCATGGCGTGGCGAAAGCATGGGCTGGTACCGCGACCAACTGGTAAACAACAGCCATAAGTTTGATTTCCCCATACATAAACCTTATTTTCAGCTTTCGGAAAGCGACAGGCAGCTGATTTGGACAGGTAATAAATACTTTACCGGCCTGAATGACTTTTTTGCCGAACTGGAAGAGAAAAATTATAAGATACAGAACCGTGTAATGCTGAGCCGTTACCGTGGCAAAACCAAATGCCCGGAGTGTAAAGGAAAGCGCCTGCGCCCTGAAGCCAACTACGTAAAAATAGCCGATCGTACTATTAGTGACCTTGTTGACCTGCCGATAAAAAACCTGGCAGAATTTTTCAACACGCTGCAGCTAAATGAATATGACGCTAAGGTAGCAAAACGCCTTTTGGTTGAAATAAACAACCGTCTGCGTTTCCTTCAGGAAGTAGGATTGGATTACCTTACGCTTAACCGCCGTTCCTCTACCCTTTCGGGTGGTGAGAGCCAGAGGATCAACCTGGCAACATCATTGGGAAGTTCACTGGTGGGTTCAATGTACATTTTAGATGAGCCAAGTATAGGCCTCCTTCCAAAAGATACCGAAAGGCTTATAAAAGTACTTGAAGACCTGCGTAACCTGGGCAATACTGTAATTGTGGTGGAACATGATGAAGATATCATGAAGCAGGCCGACATGATTATTGACATAGGCCCCGAAGCCGGTACACATGGTGGCCAACTCGTAGCACAGGGCACTTATGACGAGATATTGAAAAGCGACTCGCTTACTGCAAAATACCTGAACGGCGACCTTGAAATTACAGTTCCCAAAAAGCGACGTAAATTCAAGCATCATGTTGATGTTATCGGCGCGCGTGAAAACAACCTGCAAAACATTGATGTTACTTTCCCGCTGGATTGCCTTACGGTAATTACAGGCGTTTCGGGTAGTGGCAAGAGTACGTTGGTAAAAAAGATACTTTTCCCTGCATTGCAGAAAAAGCTGGAAGGTGTGGGCGAAAAAGCAGGGCAGTTTACCGAACTACAGGGCAGTTATGGCCACATAAAACATATTGAATATGTAGACCAGAACCCTATAGGGCGCAGTTCCCGCTCTAACCCTGTTACCTACATAAAGGCGTATGATGATA
>JBQGDS010000282.1:0-5513 GCA_052039185.1 Flavobacterium sp. | reverse complement strand
TAAATTTCCATTTGTAAACCACCGTTTCGCCATAAGTACCAATAAGGTTTGCGGGCGACTGGTTGTAGGTTTTAATCTCGTTACGCTGGCGGTCAAACTTTATACAGCGGTCATTATCATGCGCTACATGTATATGGAATTTAAATACATATTTATTAAGCTGGTTATCCCATACTTCCTCAATATGTTTCCCGAAACTGGTATGTGCGCAATCGGGCGCTTCGGTAACATCATACCCCGGGGCAAGTACGCTGTTTATAAGCTCATAGGTATTGCCCGGACCATCGGCACTGAGTACCGTAGCCTGTGCAAAACCTACCGCTGGCAGCAATAAGAATATTAAATTACGCCACATTACTTCCTGTATTTTTTAAATGCATTTAGTGATAGTTCCGTAGCCTGCTGGATAGCATTGTAATCAAAATTACCATCGGCATTTTTGACAAATAGCTGTGAACCTAAGCCCACACAATGCGCACCTGCCGAAAACCATTTTTTCAGGTTTTCATCGGTAGGCTGTACACCCCCGGTAGGCATAATATTTGTCCACGGGCATGGCCCTTTTACGGCTTTTATAAATTCCGCACCGCCTACCTGTTCAGCAGGGAATATCTTTACAATATCTGCCCCCAGGCTTTCGGCATTGCTAATTTCTGTCAATGATCCGCAGCCGGGCATCCACGGAATCTTCCTGCGGTTGCATATTACTGCTGTTTCAGCATTTCCAATAGGAGCCACAACAAAATTAGCTCCCAGCTGAATATAAAGCGCTGCCGTGGCAGCATCAACCACCGATCCTATTCCTAAAATAAGCTCCGGCAATTCCTGCTTTGCCCAAATTACCAGCTCTTCAAAAACTTTATGTGCACCGTCACCACGGTTGGTAAATTCAAAAATGCGGACACCACCGTTGTAAACAGCTTTCAGTATTTCTTTGCAAACTGCTGCATCAGCATGGTAAAACACGGGTACTATACCTACAGCATCCAGTGTTTGCAATACCTGCAGCTTTGTAAATTGAGCCATAGTATTATCTTTTTAAGCGCCCTGACGTGTTGCCCTGCGCTATTTGTAAAATCTCTTCAGCCGAAGCCAGGTTGGCGTCGCCTTCAATAGTATGCTTTATTGCACAGGCTGCATTGGCAAATGCCACGGTATCCTGTACACTGTAATTTTTAAGTTCACCATAAATAACACCCGCTGCAAAAGCATCGCCGGTACCTATGCGTTCCACTATATGTGTAATCTCGATAGACGGGCAGGTATATACTGCCGAACCGTCCCACACACGGGCTTCAATTTCATGCCATGAAGCATTTTTGCCTGTGCGTGTTTTATCGTATATCTTTTTCAAATTAGGAAATTCCTGCTGCATGGCAATACTGCCTGTCCTGAAATCCTCTTCGGAAAGCGAATAATTTGTGCCCATCAGTTCATTGAACTGTTCCGCACCACCGATAAAAATATCAGAAAGCGCCACCAGCTCTTTAAGTGCCTCCGCTGCTTCCCTGCCGTATTGCCAAAGGCCATTGCGGTATGCCGGGTCGCAGGATACGGTTACATCCAGTTTTTTTGCTGTTTCCAGTGCCTGCTTTAATCCCTGAAAATTATTTTCAGAATGTGCCGGGGTAAGCCCTGTCCAGTGGAACCAGCCTGCATCTTTCAGTATTTCTGCCCAGTTAATGGTTTCGGGTTTCATGCCCCTGAAAGCGGAATAATTCCGGTTATAGGAAATAACACCAGAGCGCATTACTGCACCCTGCTCTACAAAATATAACCCAAATGGGTCATGCCCTTTCAGGATATGTGAGGTATCCACGCCATGACCCCTGAGGTAAGTTGTAGCTGCCTGACCTAAAAAATCGTCCGAAACACGGCTTACATGCACCGCAGGACAACCCATTACGGCAAGGGAAACCGAAACATTTGTTTCGGTACCCCCGTAATACACTTCAAGCTGGGTTGCCTGCACCATCTTTTTAAAATGTGGTGGCGACAGGCGCGCCAGTATTTCACCATAGGTGACAACTTTTTTCATGCTTTTTATATTAACTGAATGCCAAACCGCCGTTAACATCAAGGTTAACACCTGTTACGAATGAAGCATCGTCTGATGCCAGGTATGCCACTACATCAGCAACTTCTTCCGCTCTTCCTTCCCTCCTAAGCGGAGTTCCGTTCGCCACATTTACCCTTACTTCAGGCTTAGTGAATGTGTCATGGAAAGCCGTAGCGATCATACCCGGGCAAAGCGAGTTTACACGGATGCCTGCCGGGCCGAATTCTTTAGCAAGTGAACGGGTGTAAGTCATTACACCGCCTTTAGCAGTAGCATATATTGATGCACCCGGGCCACCACCGTCACGTCCTGCCTGAGAAGCAAAGTTTACTATAGAAGCACCACTCTTCATCATTGGCTTAAATGCCTTTGTAACCAGGAATACTGATTTAAGATTTACATCAATCAGCGTATCAAAGAAAGCCTCATCCATTTCCTCTATCGTTTTACGGCCTATAAGTCCGCCCGCAACGTTTACAAGAATATGTACTTCCTGTCCGTAAGCTTCTTTTGTTTTAGCTACAAGGGCATCGATATCGGCCTGCTTGGTCATATCACCTTGTAGAATAACTCCCTCACCGCCTGCTTCATTAATAAGTCTTAATGTTTCTTCGCCATCTTCAGGGCTAAGGTAATAGTTTACAACAACTTTCGCCCCTTCTTTTGCCAGTTTTAAAGCTACTGCCCTGCCTATATCACGGGCTCCTCCGGTTACAACGGCTACTTTTCCTTGTAATTTCATTTTAATTGTATTTATAATTTAGTTAATCTCTTACTTGTTTAATTTTTTTGATGAATGTAAATACCGACAGCACACCCAGCGGTACAAATACAGCAATGATTATAAATGCCGGGGTGTATGATGTTTTGGTTATTACCGGTATCAGGAAGTTCATTATGATTACCGACACCACACCTATCATACCTCCAAAACCGGCCAGCGTACCTACTGATTTCCTGTCGAAAAGGTCACTGGGCAGTGTTTGTATATTGCCAATAGCAAACTGGAACCCGAACAGAACGAACGATACAATGATCACAAACTTAAGCGGGGTATCGCCCAGGAAGATGGTTGCCAGCAATCCTGCAAACATTATGATCCCTGCTATTATAATTGCATTTTTCCTTCCCTTGTCAACCGATTGTGTCCGTGCAATAATACTGCCTGAATACCAGCCTCCGGCAATACTGCCAAGCGCTGCACCTACATAAGGCACCCATGCGAACAGTCCAATCTGCTTTACATCAAAGCCATAGGTTTTTTGCAGGTATATAGGCATCCAGCCCACAAACAGCCACCAGATAGGCTCCAGGAAAAAGCGGCATACCACTACACCCCACGCCTCTTTATGCGACAATATTTCTTTAAGTGACAGGGCTTTCTTTTCCGCTTTAATCACATCAGGCGTATCAACAGGATTATCAGCTATGTGCTGTTTCTCCTCCTCAGTAATCCAAGGGTGGTCTTTCGGCAACTTCTTATTAATGATAAGCCACGGAATTATCCATAAAAGACCCATTGCCCCAATGATGATAAATGTTGTTTTCCAGCCGAAGCCTGCATACATAAACGCAATGAACGGCGGTGCAATTACAGAGCCTATTGAAGCCCCTGCATTAAAAATACCCTGCGCCACAGCACGTTCTTTCATTGGGAACCATTCGGCATTACTTTTAGCTGCGCCCGGCCAGTTACCTGCTTCGGAAACACCAAGAACCAGCCTTACAAAGGCAAGGGAATACATACCCTTTACCGCAAAATGGAAAAGTGATGATAGCGACCATACCGATATAGCTATAACATAACCTATACGGGTACCTATTTTATCAAACATTTTACCCGATACTGACTGTCCTATGGCATAGGCAATCATGAACAGGTTAAGGATAAGGGCATAATCGCTGTCATCCATTCCTAAATCCTTCCCCATTGCAGGCCACATGATAGACAATGCGGAACGGTCAATATAATTGATGATGGTTGCAAGGCCTATAAGGCCTATGATCCACCAACGCAATCCTTTAACTTTCATTCTGTAATTTTAGTGGCCTACTGGGTAAGCCTGGTTATTTTATTATTTTAAATGTTTTAGCGCTGTTATCTGCCTCTACAGTTACCATGTAAGTACCTTTGGCCATACCCGACATATCAACCGATGCTTCAAGCCCGTTAAGCCTTTGTACCATTACCTGCTGTCCAAGCATATTAGTTACTGTAACTTTTTGCATTTCCTTACCATACTTAAGGTTAAGTACATCGGTAACCGGGTTAGGAAAATAACTAAACCCGTTAAGTGCAAATTCATCGCTTGATGCTGTACCTTCATAAGTCAGCTCAATATCATCAATTGCTCCCCAGCCTACTGTCCCCGCAACACTAAGGTTGGTTGATTTGAAGGTTATAACAAGGAATTTATCAGTACCTGTTGCTGCTGTTTCCGGCACTGCAACTGTAAATGGTGTGAATGTTGCCAGTGGCGCTGTACCTGATTGCGGGAACTTACCCCCAAACTGGGCAGATGAAGATGGCGTACCTGTTGGGGCCGCATCTAATATTGATAAAATGATATAATCGTTTGGCCCGCCAGTGTTATCAACCGCTACTACTTCCTGCTTGTATTTAAATTTAAGCTGAATGTTCACAGCATCTTCCGGTATATTAATCTGCTTGTAAATGTGTGCTGTGCGTCCGCCTGCATTAGTTCCTACCGATGTAGGCGTTGCGCCAATAAAAGCACACCTTTCGCCGGTAAAGCCCGGCTGCGCTGTTCCAACAACCCATTTCCTTGTACAGTATGAGGCATTGTTTAACAGCCAGCCATTATCTTCAAATTCTTCCCCAAGCTCAAAGCCTCCTGCACCGGCAGGATCAATTACGGTTTGTGTCTGGGCATTAACCCAAAGTGATGATAAAGCCAGCATTAAAGCCGGGATTAAAGTAGTTTTTTTCATAATATGAGGGTTTTAGGTTTAATTAAATTGGTTTGTATTTAAAAGCAGCCTTCTGTCATGAAATCGCTACTCCGTTTCCGGGCGTGCTGCTTATTTTAAAAAGTCTTCCCTAATAGGGCTAAAAGTGTCTATCAGCATTCCTTCCTCAAGGCATACTGCGCCATGCATAAGGTTAGGCGCTATGTAAAAAGCGTCGCACTGCTGCAGTATTTTAGTCTCTCCATATACCGTTACTTCAAATTTGCATGACACAACATACGATGCCTGCGAATGATAGTGCTGGTGCATAGGGCCTATTGCGCCTTTTTCAAATGCTACCTTTACCATCATAAGGCTAACATCATAGCCGGTTATCTGGCGCTTAACGCCTTCGCCTACATATTCCCACTCGTTTTCGCTTTCTACGTAAAATGCTTTAGTCCTGATTTCCATTATTCTGTAATTAATTTATAGTTGCCTTTCCAGGCATATTCTTTATTATTTATTTTAAGCTTATGAGCTG
>JBQGDS010000281.1:0-2416 GCA_052039185.1 Flavobacterium sp. | reverse complement strand
TATGGTATTTAAGCAGTTCCTGCCAAAGAAAATTTTTACCGAAACTACAGGCAACACCAAAAATGTGGTGATTGACAGCCTATTACTGGAGGCTGTAGAAGAAGCTGGAGGCAAAACGGAAAAGGATACCCTGAGCAATACAAGAATAACTTTTAAAGCAACCAATGGGGTTAAATTTCCATCGGAAGCTTTTGAAGATTACAAGGGTTTCCAGCACCTGGTAGAATATTACGAAAAACTGCTTCAGCTGGAACAGTCAGGGCAAGGCAATATCCGCATTGCTTACTTTGGCGATTCCATGACCGATGGCGATATGATCGTTAAGGATTTCCGTTCGAGTATGCAGAACCGTTTTGGTGGGGAAGGCGTGGGTTTTGTAAACATTACATCAGAATCGGCTCCATCACGTACAACGCTTGAGCATAAATTTTCATCAAACTGGAAAACACTATCCTATCTTAATGTAAAGAACCCTCGTAGTCCATTTGGAGTAAACGGGCATGTATTTTTCAGCAAGAAAGATTCTGCAAATCCCGTTTGGGTAAAATACAAGGCATTACAGTGGCGCCATGTAAACCAGCTGAATGCACCAACGCTATTTTATGGTAAATCAGGCAACAGTAAAGGCAAGGTTGCATTTATAATAGGTACAGATACTATTTACAAGGCATTGAACCCTGCTAATACACTAAATACAGTACAGGTTACACCAGGCGCTGTAAAATCACTAAAAGCTAATTTTATAGCTACTGATACCATACCTTTTTACGGGTTTAATTTTGATGACGGCAAGGGTATTCATGTAGATAATTTTAGCAACAGGGGTAATTCAGGGTTGCCAATTTCTACTTTCAATACAAAGGTTATGAAGGCATTCCATGATAAACTGGGCTACGACCTTATTGTATTACATTATGGTACTAACGTACTTAATTACGGCTCATACAACTATACATGGTATGAAAAACGTATGGCAACGGTGGTAAATCATTTGCGTGAATGTTTTCCCGGGGCAGCAATACTTGTAGTTTCTACTGCAGATAAAGGTACGAAATATGAAATGGAGATGAAGACCGACTCTGCTGTTTTACCGCTTACACAGGCACAAAAGCGCTATGCGGTTAAAACTAATGCTGCCTATGTAAACCTGTATACGCTTATGGGTGGTGACGGATCAATGGTTAAGTGGGTAGAAGAGGTTCCGCCTTTGGCAAATAAAGACTATACGCATTTTAATTTCCGTGGCTCGAAGAAAATCGCAGATCTTATATACAATCAGCTGAACGATGGTTATGAGAAGTATAAAAAGCTGAGAGGCGTCAAGACACCTGCAAAGCCTGTACAGCCTACACCGGCAGTAACTAAGCCTTCGCCAAAAAAAGACAGTGTAACCCATAAAACCGACAGTACGCATGCCGGTTAGGATATTTATATTACTATTTGTATTCCTGAGCTTTAATTCATCGGCTCAGGTTGATTCTGTGTCTGTACCGATAGATAGCGTTGCTGTAGATACTGTTGATGTTGAAGACGGCGAAATCACTATTGCAGATAATATTATCACAAATACATCGGCACTAAAGCTTCTTTTTGAAAAGCTTTATTTGCTTGAAACACAAAAAGCAGGCAAGGTTAATATTGTACATATTGGCGATTCTCATATTCAGGCAGACCTTTTTACCAAACTGATACGTGAAAATTTGCAGCAAAAATTTGGCAATGCAGGTGCAGGGTTTACGTTTCCGCACAGGCTGGCTAAAACAAACGGTTCGCACTATGTCCGCTTTGAATCGAATACCTCATGGGAAAGCCGAAGGGTAATTTATCCGCCAAATGGTATGGCTGTGGGGTTAAGCGGTATTGCACTTTCGGGTAAAAATAATTTTGCCGTTGAACTTGAAGTACGTGGCCCGAACTATACGTTTAATACCATAAAAATTATAACACCCGGTAATGTACCATCATTTGATGTAGCCACCAGTTCTAAAACAATTGTGCTGCAATCTACAGCGCCCAAAAAAATAACACACCGTATAAAAAGTGGTGAAGTTTTAGGAAGTATTGCCGAGAAATATGGCGTCTCCATCACACAGCTTAAAAAGCTTAATGGCTTGAAAAATAATAATATCCGTGCGGGTAAAACACTTAGGATACCAACTAATGAGAAAGAAGCCAGGGAGGTAAGACGCTCAGAATTTATTCCGCTTGGCTTAAGTGCTGATAGCCTTTCAAACTATTACCATAGTGACCAGGCATTGTCAAAGCTGTACCTGCTTCCTAACAGGCAGTATAAGGATTTTGACCTGAACGGACTTGTATTAGAAAAAGATGCGCCGGGATTGTTATACCACAGTATAGGGGTAAACGGTGCAAAAGCGTCGGATTATAATAAATATCCGCTGTTTTTTGAGCAGTT
>JBQGDS010000280.1:0-3372 GCA_052039185.1 Flavobacterium sp. | reverse complement strand
ACATACAGTTACCGCCTTAAAAACATGAACTACTTTTTAAGGAAATGCAATGATAAAACATTGTTTCTTATTGATGAGTTCGGTACAGGTTCTGATCCTGAACTTGGCGGTGCACTGGCCGAAACCTTCCTTGAAGAATTTTACAACAGGGAAGCATTTGGTATTATTACCACGCACTACACCAACCTGAAAATACTTGCCAACGAGCTGCCTTTTGCCACCAATGCAAACATGCTTTTTGATGAACGTTCGCTGGAGCCTATGTATAAACTTGTAGTTGGTCAGGCGGGTAGTTCCTTCACATTTGAAGTAGCGCAGAAGAACGGTATACCGTACGGACTTATAAATCGTGCCAAGAAAAAAATCGAAGGCAGTAAAGTACGTTTTGATAAAACCATTGCAACACTGCAAAAGGAGCGCTCCAAGCTGGAGAAAACCTCCCAGATGCTGAAAGAAGAAGAAAGCCGTGCCCGTGAGGAAGGTAAAAAAATGGAAAACATTAATACCAAAATACAGCAAAAGCTGGAAAGCTACCAGGAATTATATGATGCCAACCAGCGGCTTATTTACATGGGGCAAAAACTTGACGATATAAGTGAGAAATATTTCAACAGTAAAAATAAGAAGGAGCTTATTGGTGAATTCCTGAAGATGGTTGAAATTGAGAATTCAAAACGCAAGAAAGCTACACCTAAAGAAAAGAAAGCGAAGGAAGTACAGCAGAAGCAGGTAATTGCCGAAGTGCAGGTTAAAGTTGAGGAAATACGCCAGGAGAAAAAAGAAAAGAAACTCAGGGAAAAAACCGTTGAGAAACCTAAACTGCCTATAAAAATAGGCGATCGTGTACGTATGATAGATGGTAAAGCTGTAGGCACACTTGATGCTATTGAAAAAAATAAGGCAACGGTAAACTATGGGCTTTTCACATCTAAAGTAGACCTTGAAACCCTTGAACTGGTTGAGGCAAAAAAGAAATAATGCTATGGAAAATCTGCCAAGAGATAAAAAAATTATATTGTTTGATGGCGTTTGTAACCTGTGCGATACTACCGTACAATACATTATTAAGCATGATAAAAATGATGTTTTCAGGTTTGTTGCCCTGCAGTCTGATCTGGGTCAGCAAATAGTTAAATACATTGGCGTTGATACGAATAAAACAGATTCTATCATACTGTATCAGCCGGGGCATTCTTATTACTATAAGGCAGAGGCAGCAATGAAAATAGCTAAAGAGCTTGGCGGAGCTGTATCGTTACTCCACCTGTTTACATTCCTGCCTAAATGGATATCTAACGGCGTTTACGATTATGTTGCCAAGAACCGGTATAAATGGTATGGCAAAAAAAATGAATGTATGCTGCCCACTCCCGAAACTAAAGCAAAGTTCCTGTAACCTGAAACAGGCATAAATATTTAACTATCAATTTTTACAGGGCATTACACTACAGTTCAAAAAAGCTGTACCTTTGCCGCCTTGAACTTTTTTGAGATGAGATTACACAGAAATTTGGTTTTTACGGTTATAGACTCTTTAGGCTATATTTTTAATGATGGCGAATATGCCGATAAGGTTGTGGCACGCGCCCTTAAGAAAGATAAACGCTGGGGAAGCGCTGACCGTAAATTTGTAGCCGAAACGATATATGAAATAGTACGCTGGAAAAGGCTGTATACTGAAATTGCAGAGGTTCGCGAACCATATGACCGTGATAACCTTTGGCGCATATTTGCTGTATGGGCGGTGCTGAGAGGCTACAACCTGCCTGACTGGAAATATTTTGAAGATACTCCTGTACGCCGTATAAAAGGTCGATTCGATGAGCTGAATAAAATTAGGAAGTACCGTGAATCAATCCCTGACTGGATGGATGAGCTTGGTGTAAAAGAACTTGGCGAAAAGAAATGGGAGCAGGAAATTGCTGCGCAAAACCAGCAGGCTAAAGTTATATTACGTGTAAATACACTTAAGACGACTAAGGAAAAGCTTCGTTCACGTTTGATGGACAACAATATTGAAACGGAGTTCTTGAAAGAATATCCTGATGCGCTTGTACTTAAGGAAAGGGCAAACGTATTTCTTACCGACTCTTTTAAAGAAGGGCTGTTTGAAGTTCAGGATGCTTCATCGCAAATGGTAGCACGTTTTCTTGATGTAGAACCTGGTATGCGTGTTGTAGACACCTGCGCCGGTGCGGGAGGCAAAACGCTTCATATGGCATCGCTGATGAATAATAAAGGGCAGCTTATTGCTATGGACCTTTATGAAAGCAAGCTGAAACAGCTTAAGCTACGTGCAAAACGTGACGGTGCTTTTAATATTGAATACCGTATTATTGACAGTACCAAGGTTATAAAAAAACTACATGAAAAGGCTGACCGTGTATTAATTGATGCGCCATGCAGCGGGCTCGGTGTACTGAAACGTAATCCGGACAGCAAGTGGAAACTACAGCCGGAGTTTATTGACAATATCCGTAAAACACAAGCTGAAATACTTGAAAGTTATTCTAAAATAGTAAAACCGGGTGGAAAGCTGGTTTATGCAACATGTTCGGTATTACCATCTGAAAATCAGGAACAAGTTAAGCATTTCTTAACCACCGAAACAGGAAAAGACTTTACCTTTGTAAAAGAAAACAGAGTACTGGCATCTGAGTCCGGTTTTGACGGATTTTACATGGCATTGCTTGAAAGGAAAAAATAAAGCTATGAGAAAAATTACACACTTATTATTATTGGCAATTTCGGTTGTTGGTTTTGCCCAGGCACCTGCCAATTATTATAATACAGCAACAGGTACAGGTTATACGCTTAAGACCCAGCTTAAAACTATTATAACCAATGGGCATGATCCCCAGCCTTACACAACAGGATTATGGAGTTTGTATGCTAACTCACTTCGTGATAATTTTTACGAGAATGACGGTTCATTGCTGGATATGTATTCTGAAAATCCTGCAGGACCGGATCCATACAACTTTTTTAATACATCAAAGCAATGTGGCGACTACACAGCCGAAGGTGACTGCTATAACAAGGAACACCTTGTGCCACAGGCCTTTTTTGGAAATGGTGCTATGCCTATGTACAGTGATGCACATCATGTTGTGCCAAGCGATGGTAAAGTAAACGGATGGAGAGATAACCTCCCTTTTGGTGTTGTATCAGGAACTGCTTCTAACTTATGTAACGGCGGTGCAACAAATGTACCTTGCCGTTCTCTTAACAATTCAAAAATAGGCAATAATCTTAATTCAGGATATTCGGCAGGTTATACAGGTAGAGTATTTGAACCTATTGATGAATTTAAGGGAGACATTGCACGCGCTTTCTTTTATTTTGCTCCGCGCTATCAGGATCAAATGACAG
>JBQGDS010000279.1:0-4248 GCA_052039185.1 Flavobacterium sp. | reverse complement strand
GCCGTGTATTTATCTCCCTCATTGTTTTCAAGGGATTTAAGCGTATAAAAATCTTTTAAAAGCATGCTTTATTTTTTAAAATGTATATGAAAGTCCAAGCTGGAAAACAGAGTTAAGGATAACATCATTAAAGTCATTACTGTCATCATCATAATCGTCATCGCTGTAATCACCAAAAATATCAATTAATCCCATTTTGTAACGGGCTTCTATGGTTAAGCCGATTGGCAGCGTATACCCAATACCGCCGTTAAGCGACAGGTCAAAATCTATTGGGTCGTCATAAATTGCAGGAAAGTTATCACTCACTTTAAAATCAAGCGTTGGGCCTGCAATGGCATGTAAACCCTGCACAATGTTAAACTTATTCATTATGCCTAGTGAAATATAGCTTAACTCATAATCGTAATCACGATAATATGCATTTGGGGTTAAAACGGGATCAAAATTTATGATGTTATCATTAAAAGTCTTGCCCTTTGCACCTTGTCTTGAATAGGTAAGTTCCGGCTGAAGCGTGTAAAATTTTGCAAGCTTGATTGACACTAGGCCGCCAACATAAAAGTCGGCTTTCCTGTCAAAATCAGAGTTTGTAAAGGTTGACAGGTTTAAACCCGCCCTTACACCGGGTTTTACTTCTACTTGGGCCTGAGCCTGAAATATCATGAAGCACAGAAACAATCCTGAAATGATCTTTTTCATATCTGTTTGGTTTGTTGGTTACTGAGATTATTTTGTAGTTCCTTTTACATCAAAACTGTACGAAAGGCCTAACTGGAATAAAAAGTTAGTATTATAATCCTCCATAAAATTCCCGTAATAGTAGTTGTCAGACTCTATAACATCAACAATACCCTTCTTCACACGAGCTTCAATAGTAAGGCCGAAAGGCAGTGTATAGCCGAAACCTGCGGTGAAAGCAAGGTCAACGTCCGAATTGGTGCGCACGTTGCTATCAGTTTCAAAATCCAGTGTAGGCCCTACGTGCACATTGAACTGGTCATTAAACGTAAACTTGTTTATGACAGCGAAAGAAACATAATTTACCTCAATATCACCGTTCAGCTTTATTTCAGTATTGGTGTTGTAGTCAAAATAACTTCCATTGGACGCTCCCTGTCTTGAATAGGTAATTTCCGGTTGCAGTACGTAAAACCTTGTTAGTTTCAATTCGCCAAAACCGCCTACATAAAAATCAGTTTTGGTATCAAAATCTGTTTGTGTTATTTTAGAGAAGTTAACTCCGGCGCGTATCCCCGGCTTAAATGTTACCTGTGCATTGGCAGCAAAAAAGCCCGAAAAGCATAAAACAGCAAGTAAAGTAATTTTTTTCATAGCAGTATTATTCGTTAAGGTAATTAAGATTGATTGATAACTTTATATTCTTGTGGTCTATTTTAATATTTTTTGCAAGCTTATCATTTTGAGGCTCAAATGTAATGATAACTTTTTCTTTGGCATTGGTAGCGTTAACGAGCTGCTTCATCTGCCCGGATTGTTTATCAAGAAACAGGTAATTATTACGCTTGCCATCTTTTGATTTATAAACGGTAAAATCTGAATTTTCGTACATATCACTTACAACATGGTTCTTTTTAAACAGCAGCATAAAATCCCTTTTCAGCGTATTGCGTATTATGCTCCTGTCCAATTCCTCGAGTATATAGTTTACCTTAAAATCAGTATCAGTAATGGTAAAGTCAAATAGCTTATTGCCAAATTCTGTTGTAAATGCTACCCTGTGCGAAATATCATCAATACGCTTGGCGATGAAAATGCCGCCAAAATCATTCCCATACACGGATATGTGTGCTTTGTAAACATAATCAACTGCAGGGTCGGCAAAATAGGTTGCAGTATACATGTCATTTGCAACAGGCTTCTTCTCGAAGCCATCTACTGTTTTTACTGCACAACCTGAAAGTGTTACTGCAAAAAATGCACTAATTATTAAACACAGAATCCGGAACCGGCGCATTGGCTGTCTTGTTTTTAAATACTATTCGGGTATAATCGTCAGATGGTTCCGTCATTTTTACTTCAGCAACCATATTGCCTTTCTTCTCAAAATGAAGTTCCATTTGCTTAATATATTTTTTTAATGCCGCATCTTTGGGAACCAGCCTGGCAATATTGTAATCTTTATTTTTAAAATAGGTTATGGTAAATTCATTGTCATCAAACATATCACCGCTTACACTGCCCACAATAAGCTTATTAAGCTTGGCAAACATCTTGCTGCTCCCGGTATCCATCTGGCTTTTTTTACCGGCATCGTTTATTGATATTTTGTTATTCTTAAAAACGATGCTGTACTGGTAAGGCTTGGTATATTGCCAAAGCAGCATGTTAGGTGCTTTAAAACTCATTTTACCAGAGGTTTCAATATCCTTCGAAAGAAAATCCATGTGCTTGTACTGCACAAAATCGGTAGTCAGGGTTCTGGTATTTTTTGCTGTGGCATTAACCGAGCTTTTAAATGCCGTGATCTCGGCTGTTGTCATTTTTTCCTGTGCAAAAACAACCGCAACATTAAGCAGGAAAAAAGTCAGTAATATCTTAATTTTCATATGCAGGTAAATTTAGCAACCGGTTTACTGTAACCGCTTTATAATTATGCTGCTGCAAAAGTACCAATAATTGTTCCAAAACGTTTACGCTTTTTTGCGATGTATCATGCAGCAATATAATACTCCCGGGTTTTAAGCGGGTTATTATACGGTTAAGGATTTTTTGTTCGTTATTTATTACCGCATCCAGCGAACGGATATTCCAGCCTATAACATTATGCCCCGTAGCTTTAAGCGCTTTGGAAAGGTTGGGCGTAGTAACACCGTAAGGCGGACGGAAATAGTTAGCCTTTAGTCCTGAATTTTGTTCAATGAGATTATTGGTTACATTAAGTTCTTCCAGCCATTGGCTTTTACCGGAAAGCCCTAATGATGGTAAATGACTGTAGGTATGGTTCCCTACAGTATGCCCTCTTTCCAGCACTTTTTTAAAGATATCAGGATAGGCCTCTATCTGCTTGCCGATACAAAAAAAAGTTGCTTTTGCGTCATATTTATCAAGCAGGTCAAGAACCTGTTCTGTGTAAGGTGTTGGGCCATCATCAAAAGTAATGGCTACACTATTCTCTTTTTCGGAAGGATTGCTGCAAAAGGTTTTTACGTGATAGCCGCTCCACACAAAGCCGGAACCCATAGCAGCAATTATAAACCACAGCACAAAAGGCAATGCTACCCACCACCATGAGGTATGCCCTAAAAAAGCTAATGCCCCTAAAAGGGCAAGCAATGTAAAAAATAAAGCAATATTTACTTTATGGGTTATGAACATGCCGTTAGCAATACAAAACTATGATCCTGACCACGATATTGGTTGTACAGCAATACATTTTTGTACGATGGTTTTTCAAGCCCGTTTGCTTTTAAAACATCAGGAAAATGCTGTGCCTTAATTGCTTTAGCCGCCACCCACATCCCAAATGCCGATGCAGTATTGAATTCGCCGCTAAGGTGCTTGTAATACATTTGAGGGGTTTGCGCAAAAATCCCTTTTGCCAGCGTATTGTAATAGCCGTCAAAGTCGGAATCGCCATTATAACCTAAAACTACAGCATCAATATCATCTACAGTTATCCCATTATTTTTCAGGAAATTCTCCACTTTACCGGTAAGATCATTTTCGCTAAGCCTGTTATACACGGCTACATCTTTCAACTCGGCATAGGTACTTTCCTGCTTTTTATCGGAAAGGCTGAAAAACACAGCACCTTCCGAAAGTACTGCTCCTTTACTACCTGCTTCAAGAATGTTATAGGGTTTGGTATCTTCCGTTTTAGTAACGCCGGCCATATGCATAAATGCAATAGTATTATCTGCCCACTCTTCCATACCGCCCACAAGAATATCATCTGCTTCGCCTTCGACAATTTGCAGTTGTGCATCTATCAGGCACGATTCAAAAGAAATTGATCCGTTTACATACGTAAAGTTATAGGCTTTACACTGAAGGCCAAGCGCTATTTGTGCGCCAACCGTGTTATGGGTTGATTGTATAAATGATGTTGGTGTAAGGAATTCTTCTTTGTTATCCAATATTGCGGTAAGGAACTTTTCAGAATCAGTATTACAGCCAAGTCCTGTACCGGTTATAATAGCATCAGGATTAGCAACACCTGCTTCCTGCAGGGCACGGCTTGATGCCGCCACACCATTTTTTACCACCCTTGCCATACGGCGTGCC
>JBQGDS010000278.1:0-9288 GCA_052039185.1 Flavobacterium sp. | reverse complement strand
TAAAGCATTTGACGTAATTTTAATCACTCATGTTCCTGCCGATTTCAATACAGGGATATTGAGTCCTGCAAAATGCGTAATTTTGGCCGGTGTGCCGCAACAGGAGTTTGAAGGATATGTAAAAGCGGATGAAGGCGAGGGCTTTGTGATACTAAGGAAAAATGACATTGAGAAAGAAATATGATGTAGTAATTATAGGTAGCGGCCTTGGTGGGTTGGTTACCTCTATTATACTTGCAAAGGAAGGCTATAAGGTATGCGTGCTGGAAAAGAACAACCAGTTTGGCGGTAACCTGCAAACCTTTGTGCGCGATAAAACCATTTTTGACACAGGGATACATTACATAGGTGGCCTTGACGAAGGGCAGAACCTTTACCAGTATTTTAAATACATAGGTATTATGGACGACCTTAAGTTTAAAAAAATGGATGAGGATGCCTATGATATTATTTCTTTTGATGACGATGAGGTAGAGTATCCGCACGCCCAGGGGTATGACAACTTCGTAAAGCAGCTGGTAAAGTACTTTCCGGATGAGGAAGAAAACCTGAAGGCTTACTGCAGGAAACTGATTGATACCTGTAGCTCATTTCCGCTGTATAACCTTCAAAACAGTACTGAAGGTTATGACACATCAATACTGGCGGAAAATGCCAAGGAATATATTGACGGGATTACACAAAATGAAAAGCTGCGTGCCGTACTGGCCGGCTCAAACTTCCTGTATGCAGGTATAGAAGATAAATCGCCATTATATGTGCATGCGCTTTCGGTAAATTCTTACGTGCAAAGCTCCTGGCGTTGTGTAAACGGTGGCAGCCAGATAACCAAGCAGCTCATTAAGCAGTTAAAGGCTCATGGCGGCGAAACCTATAAATACAAGGAGGTTACCGGTTTTACTTTTGACGGGGACAGGCTGGCATCTGCCAAGACAAAAGACGGCGATGAGTTTTTTGCCGATATGTTCGTTTCTAACATTGAGCTGAAAACTACCCTAAAGATGATAGGGGAAGATAAATTCCGTAAATCCTATTACAGCCGCATACAAAACCTTGAGCCCGTGGGTTCAGCATTTAGTCTTTACCTGGTGTTCAAGCCACAGACTTTTAAATATATGAACCACAATTACTACCATTTTAAAGATAGTAAAAGGGTGTGGAAAACCATGGAGTGTACCAGCGAGTCGTGGCCGGAAGGTTATATGGCATCAATGAACGTTTCTGCAAAGCAGGATGAATGGGCGGAAAGTATGACGCTTATTACATTTATGGACTTTAATGAGGTAAACCAGTGGGTAGATACACACAATACCACTGCCGAAAAACAGGACAGGGGAGAGGCATACGAAAAGTTTAATCAGGAGAAGACAGAACAATTCCTTAAAGAGGTAGAGAAGAAATTCCCGGGTATACGTGATTGTATAAAATCAGTACACACATCAACACCGCTTTCATACCGTGATTATATAGGTGGTCATAACGGCAATTTATATGGTTATGTGAAAGATTCCAACAACCCGATGAAAACATTTATATCGCCTAAAACCAAACTGCCTAATCTTTATCTTACCGGTCAAAGCATAAACATGCACGGTGTATTGGGTGTTACAATTGGCGCCGTTGTTACCTGTGCTGAAATACTGGGCAAAGAATACCTTGTAAATAAGATCAATAAGGAGCTAAACCTTTAATGCTATGCTGAAAAAGATTTATGCACTGCTGCTATTCTGCCTGCTGTTACAGCTGGTGGGGTGCGGTACGGCAAAATCTGTTCATCATAAACCTGTCACCCAAGGTTACAATGCTACACCACCCGTTGTAATAACGCATAACGACAGCACGTTTATATCGGGTAATAACTTTTTCCTGAAAAACAAACAGCAGCTTTGGGAGCTGTATATTGAAGGCGACCCATTGCAGCGTGGTTTGCTTCACGGTGCATTAACACAGCCTGTAATGCAAAAGCAGGAAGCGGCTTTTATGGGCAAATTGCAGCAGATTGTGCCATCAAAATTCAAGCAAAAATTGCTGCGCCAGTTTTTAAAATGGTATAATCGTAAACTTTACCTTCACGTTCCTGAAGAATACAAGACGGAGATATATGGCGTATCGCAATATTCATCACATGACTATGATTATGTGGCTCCGCCTTACCTGCGGGCATTGTACCTGCATGCTGCACATGATATAGGCCATGCGCTGGCCGACCTGGCTTTGGTAGGCTGCACTTCATTTGCTGTATGGGACGATAAAACAGAAGACGGTTCACTGCTTTTGGCGCGTAACCTTGATTTTTATGCGGGCGATGATTTTGCCGAAAACAAAATGGTTGCTTTTGTAAAACCGACTGATGGTTACCCGTTCATGACGGTAGCGTGGCCGGGCATGACAGGTAATCTTTCAGGTATGAATATGCAGGGGCTTACCGTTACCATCAATGCCGGAAAGTCAGATATGCCACTGGTAGCTAAAACACCTATATCGTTACTGGCAAGAGAAATATTGCAATATGCTAAGAATACTGAAGAAGCTATAGCCATTGCCCGAAAGCGGCAGGTTTTTGTTTCAGAAAGCATAATGGTAGGCAGCGCTAATGACAGAAAAGCTATACTTATTGAAGTTTCTCCGAATAAGTTTGGCGTGTATGATGTACCGAATACCACTCAGCTTATCTGTTCCAATCATTTCCAGAGCGGTGCATATAAAGATGATGAAAATAATAAGGAAACCATAATCAATAGCCATTCGCAATACCGCTATGAAAGGATGGAAGAACTGCTTGCCGAAAATGATAAAATAAATCCTGCAAAAGCTGCCGGTATAATGCGAAATACACTCGGGTTAAATGATATTGCACTTGGTTACGGTAATGAAAAGGCCATAAACCAGCTGCTGGCACACCATTCGGTTATCTTCAAGCCGGAGCAAAGGAAGGTTTGGGTATCGGCTAATCCGTATGTATTGGGAGAATACACCGCCTATGACCTGAATGAGGTTTTCGGTAAAGAAAGGGGCAGCAATACAGTATCGTTAGCCAGGCAGCAATTAAATATCCCGGCTGATCCTTTTGTACATACCCGGGCCTATAAAAATTATGAAGAGTTCCGCAGGCAGGACAGGATAATTGACCATGCCATTACACAAAAACAGGATTTGCCGAAGGATTTTATAAAAAAATACCAATATTTAAACCCTGATTACTGGAAAGTATATTACACTGTTGGCAGGTATTATTATGATAAAGGCTATTATGCAGCTGCCAGGGCTGAATTTCAAAATGCCCTACAAACCGAAGTTGTAACCCTGCCCATAAAACAAAGTACTGAGGATTACATCAGTAAAATAAACCGTAAACTGAATTAGCATGAATATCCCTGCTATTGAAAAAGCATCAGCATCTGAAATAAAAACGTATCAGGAAGAAAGGCTTCGTGAGGCATTGTGTTATGCAGCTGAAAATTCGCCTTTCTATCAAAGGATTTTTGCTGAAAACGAAATTGATGCTACTGCCATACAAACTATTGAAGACCTTCAGCAGCTGCCTGTAACCACCAAAGAACATTTACAGGAATACAACGATGACTTTTTATGTGTACCAAAAACCAAGATTATTGATTATACCACCACATCGGGCACATCCGGTAAGCCGGTAACGTTCGGGCTTACGGATAAAGATCTTGACCGCCTGGCGTATAATGAAGCAATTTCATTTGTGTGTTCAGGTATTAAGGAAGGCGATGTAGTGCAGCTCATGACAACTATAGACCGCAGGTTTATGGCTGGGCTGGCTTATTTTCTTGGCCTTCGTAAAATGGGGGTGGGCGTAATACGTGTGGGTGCAGGTATCCCGGAATTACAATGGGACTCTATCCTGAAATACCGCCCTGCCTATCTTATTACGGTGCCGTCATTTCTGTTGAAGCTTATTGAGTTTGCCGAAGCAAATGGGATAGATTACAATGCATCGGGTGTACGTGGCGCTATATGTATTGGGGAACCGTTGCGTAAGCAGGATTTTTCAATGAATACACTGGCCAGTAAAATAACCGATAAGTGGGACATTCAGCTTTTCGGAACGTATGCTTCAACTGAAATGAGCACGGCTTTTGCTGAGTGCGAATATAGCTGTGGCGGACATCATCATCCTGAGCTTATCATTACCGAAATACTTGATGAAAACGATATGCCGGTTACCAATGGCGGTAGTGGCGAACTTGCTGTAACTACCCTGGGTGTTGAGGGTATGCCGCTTATACGTTTTAAAACGGGCGATATTGTACAGCTGCACACCGAACCATGCAAATGTGGGAGGACAAGCCTGCGTGTTGGGCCTGTAATAGGGCGTAAACAGCAGATGATAAAATACAAGGGGACTACATTATACCCACCTGCAATGAACGACCTGCTAAATTCATTCAGTGAGATACAAGATCACATTATAGAGATTTCTACGAACGATCTTGGTACTGATGAGATATTGATACGTGCTGTGGCAGAAGACCCAACAGAGGAACTGTTAACCCAGATTAAAGACCATTTTCGTGCAAAGCTAAGAGTTACACCAAAAATTGTTTTTGTCCCGGCTGATGAGCTTAACAAAATCATGTTTACCCCTATGAGCCGTAAACCGGTAAATTTTATTGACAAAAGAATATAAAAGGGAGGCCAAAAGCCTCCCTTGTGTTGTTATTTCGGTAGTGGTGCACCCACTGCAACATCACAGCGGTGTCCCGGTTGTCCGTGTGGAGGGTTCATACCCGGCGCAGTTGCGGCCATAGGTGCAGGTACAGCAACCGGTGGTGTTGGTGCCGGTTGTGACATAGGCTGCGGCGGAGCCGGATTTGTATTAGGTTGTGAGTTTAACGGTGCCCCCACAGGTATTTCACAGCGGTGTCCCGGCTGGCCGTGAGGCGGATTTACAGCCACATCTCCTGATGCAGCAGGAGCTGCCGGAGTTGCAGTAGCAGGTTCCGGGGTTATTGCTTGCGGGGCCTGGGTTTCTGCAGGTGCGCTCGTGGCAGCAGGTTCTTCAACAGCAGGCTCCCCTTTATTTTCTTTACAGGATACTAATGCTAAGGAAAATAATAGTGATACGTATAGTCCTTTGGATAATGTAGATTTCATACTTAATGATTTGATTTCCTCAAATATACAGGTTAATAAATGAAATGGATGACTTACGGGAAAAAACCGCCTGTTAAAGTTGTGGCTTAAAAATACGCCCTTAGCTGTATACTGCCGGTATGTATAGCTTTACTGGTTTCGCTTTTCCTGCCCTGGTAGTTTACATTTACATCAAGATATTGTGTCAGGTTTTTTTGCAGCAGCAGGCGCCAGGTAAGGTTTTCACCGGCCTGTAATCCTTCAAGCATCTGGTAGGCGGCGGGTGAAAGTTCATTGCCGGTAAAATCATTCTGGTAGTATGAAAACTCCCCGCTCATGGTAAACTGCTTTTCCGAGGCATAGCTGAATGATGTGCCAAAACGCTGTTGGTACAGCGTTTCTTTATCGCCTATGCGGTTTTCTTTGTTGCGGTATTCATAAAAAACATCCCAACTGGCATTACGACTGAAGATATATGATACCTTAGGGGAGGCCAGGTAACTGTCAATAGTATAATTACGGGCAGCATAATTATCGGATATTGATTTTGAGGTAAGTGTCTGGCTATTGAAGCTGAGCAGCCATGTTTTTTGAAGCAGGTGGGCATACTGCGCCTGGTGCGAGTAATTGCTGTTTTCCTGTGAGCCGATATTCAGCAGGCTGCGGCCACGGTTTTGCAGGTAGGTATAGGTTACCGAATGATCCTGCTTACCGCGGTTGTAGAAAAGGCTGTTCCTAAAGCTTGAGGTTAATCCCAGCAGGTTATCTTCATCGGTAGAAAAAGGGTTCAGGTCGAAATTATCGCTGTTGCGCTGTATTTTTCTTTCGATGAGGTAAGATGCCTGGTTATAGAAATAGGAGAAGAATTTTTTGATACCTTTTTCATTCTGCCATTGCATAGGGTTGAATGTAACCGATGTGGAGAATTTATTCTGGTGCGTACGTATAAAGACCTGGTTGGGCAGGAACACACGTACATATTTAGCCTGGTCAATAAATACCGCTACTTCAAACTCCTGTAATTCCTGTATGCCGTTACCGTTATAATCGTTCCACATGTATACGCCCTGTCCCGGTTCTACTTCAAGGTATGTAAACTCCTGCTGTGGGATCGTTCCTGCTGTGGTTTCATAAGCTGCGTTCAGTTGCAGGAGCTGATCCCAATACCTGTCATTATACAATAACCGTGAATTAAGAGACGGTTCATTTTTTTGCGTTGGATCTTCAAACTTAAGGTTCCGGTAATTTACAAACAAGCTCAGGTCACTCTTTTCGGTTTGTATTAGTCTCGATTTCAGGTAATAGGATTGCGAGGTGTTTACTTTTTGCAGTAATCCGCCAACCACGCTGTCATTAGCACGTTGCAGGTAACCCAGTTCTACAAAAACCCTGGTGCTGTCTCCACGGCCTACAAAAGCGCCGAATTCTTGAAACCTTTGGCTAAGTGCAGAGAATTGATCTGAAGCCTTCAGGCGTTCCAGATTGTCCTCAAGGCGCACTGTACCGCCTACCCAGTTTTTTTTAAAATGGTATTTGGCTAAAGCCTCATTACGTATAAATTGGGAAGAAGCATAGTCACTGTCGCTTTTCAGCCAGCTGCCACGGTTTTGCACAAGAAGCCCGCGATGGCTGAAACGCCCGTCTACAACATGCCTCGTACCTGAAAACGCACCGGAAAAATCAAGTTTTTCAAGCTGGTAATTTACCTGCCCTTTTTGCGGGAAACGGAATGCAGCCCCACTCACCAAGTAGCTTTGGTTGCCATCGGTAGTTACAATGCCGTTCAGGTTCCAGTCACGGTCAAACTCTATATTAAAAAGCCTTTCAATAGTGCGGAACTCCTTTTGTACAAACTGGTAATTGGCAAAGGCATCTACTTCCCATTTTGTTCCGGTAAATATGCGCTGTTTGGCATTTATCTTTCCGGCAAGTCCTTCATTATCGCCATCATCAACCGAGGAATACAGGTTTAGGTCATTATTACTTATGCCGCCTTCAAAATCGATATAAGTTTTTTCATCGGGGTTGTACTTACCTAAAACTGTCGCGATCTGTATTTTTGTAGGAGGAGTTAAGCGAACAATAGGCTCATAATTACCCTGCGGAATTCCGTTTACCGGAGCTATATATTCAAAGATACGGCCTACAGCCGCTGCGTTTGACAGTATGTAATTTCCCTGGTTATTCCCTACCAGACTAAAGCGCACATTGTACAACTCATCCTGAGGGTTATTTGAATATTCGTAAATATATGTTGCGCCTACCAGCGTGCGCCTGTAAAGCACTTTGTTTTCAGAATACGTATCAGGATAGGCTGATGGTGCTGTCATAAGGCTGGTATTGTCCCCTGCTTGTTGCAGGATAGCTACCTGTTCAGGCGACAGGTTTTGCTGTAATGGCTGGTTCTTGATGTCGCTTTCAGAATATACATATCCGCCCAGGCTCCATGTTTTAGCTTCGTGTGTAACGCCCCCATAAGCCACAAACCTTGTAAAGCTGCGTTCAGAATATTGGTATTCTACATTAATACGCATTTCGGAAGTGATTGGAAACAATGAGGTAAAAATGATTTCGCCTGCATTATAGTCAATAACATAATCATTGTTCTCCCCGCGTTCCAGCAATATGCCATTTACAAAAACCCGTTCTGACCCGGATATTACAAGTATATACAGTTCATTATTAGGTCCGCGTAGCTTGTAAGGCCCCTGGTTGCCTTCCTGCCCTATAAAAGTGCTTCGCGCATACTGACCGCGCACCAAAGCTGCCGCTGCCGAAACTGTGGTTTTAGATTCCTTGCCGAAAGTAACACCTGCCGAAACACCCTGTACTTTTTTATTGAAGTTAAGGAAACGGGACTGCCTGTTTTCAAGGAAAAGGTCGCCGGCGCGAATGTTCCAGTTGTTGCTGAAAAGCTCAATGAATATTTGGTCAAATTCGTCCAGTTTTTGGGAATATCCTCCTTCCTGCAACGGAATGTTACTGTCCTGTATTGAGGCGCGGAGGCTTACGGTTTCCGACAGCTTTCCTGTAATTTGCAGGTCAAGGTTAGAGTTTACTACTGTATTTTGGTTATTGCCCACAGTTACACCCCGCGTTATGCTGCCGGATGTAGTAAGCCCGTCAAAAGGACGAAATGTATTAAGTGGGTTGCGGTCAACTTTATAAAGGTTGTTGCCCATTTCATTGCTTACTACCCGGCTGTCATCGTAAATGCTGTATTTGCGGGTGAGATAATCAGGATAGCTGAGGTAGCGCATGGTAAGGGTATCGGTACCCCGGTAGCCATTGCGAAAAATAAGTATACTGTTGCGGAAATCTACCTTATAATAGGTGGTGTCAACATCATGGCCAATGTTGTCCTGGAGCTTAAAGAATACTTTGTTGATGCTCACGCTGTCAATACGTATGGTGTCCTGCGTGGGCACAATTTTGCGGGCTTTGTATGGCGTGGTTATTTCCTGGCCGTAAAGCGCAGAAACACAACACAACATTACCAGTAAAAGCCCTTTTTTAAACATCACTACAGTATAACTCCAAAATGGCAAAAGTAGTGTATGTTTTAGATACTTAACAGGTAAAAAAGCTATTCCAGCTCTCTTGTTACTATCTGCATGGTTTCACGGCTTACCTGTTTTACCAGTACTTCGCGGTTTTTGGTGACAGTATTAGCCGATTTTTCATTAAAATGGCGGATGGTGTATAACGATACATCTTCATTATATGTAACCTTAAACTTTTTTGATAATATAGCCTTCAACTCATTGAAGTTGCCAAATTTATCGTCAACGCATACCGAGAAGCTTATGGCTGAATTCTGGATAAGGTGTACTTTCATTTTATACTTGTGGAGCAGGGAGAATATCTCACTGATATTTTCTTCCATAATAAACGAAAAATCAAGCGATGATAATGAAATGAGCAGTTGATTCTTCTTTACGATAAAGCATGAAGTTTGCGGTTCAAGGTCGGCGCCTTTGCTCACACTTGTTCCCGGAAGTAAAGGATTCACAAATGACTTTACATAAAGCGGAATCTCTTTGCGTTGCAGTGGCTGCAATGTTTTGGGGTGTATAACAGTAGCTCCGTAAAAAGCAAGCTCAATAGCTTCGCGATAGGATATCTGGTTCAATAGCTTGGCGTTGTCAAAATAGCGCGGATCGGCATTAAGTACACCCGGCACGT
>JBQGDS010000277.1:0-2021 GCA_052039185.1 Flavobacterium sp. | reverse complement strand
CTCCGCTTATAAGTGATAAACCAACAGGACGTGACGATGATGGCCAGGCTCAGAATGTTGACATTGTGGGGATGGTAACGATTGACAAAAAAAACTTCAACCTGTACGTTGAAAATTATGAAGGCGATAGCAAACCTGCTGTTTGGGTTTTCTCACGCGAAACGGTAGAAATAGTATCTGCTGTTAAAGATAATGAGATACTTTTAGTAGACAGGATACTTCCCCAGATTTTAAAAGATAAGATGCTTGCAGGCGTGCCACTCGGTCACTGGATTGCAACTATTGTTTTTATTGCCGTAGCTTACATTTTGTCCTGGGGTATAATTTCGCTTATTACAGCTCTTATCCATCTGCTTTGGAAAAAAGCACGGACTGAGCCTACAAGAGGTGTTATACATGCCCTCTCTTTACCGTTCAGGCTTTATCTTGCAATATGGTTTTTTGTAGGTTTGTCGCAACAGGTTGGCATCAGTATTATTATAAGGCAGCGTTTCAGTTCTGTTACAGTTGCAGTAAGTATAATTGCCATCCTTATGCTTTTGTGGCGCCTTACGGATTATATAAGTACATTCAGCCGAGAAAAAATGAGCCGAAGGGGACGTATCTCGGCCATTTCAGTAATATTGTTTTTACGGCGTACTGCTAAGGCAGCACTTATTGTGTTGGGCTGCATTGCTATACTAAGCGCAGTAGGGGTAGATGTTACCACATGGCTTGCAGCACTTGGTATAGGTGGTATTGCGCTCGCCCTGGGTGCACAAAAAACAGTGGAAAACTTTGTAGGAAGTGTATCACTCATATCAGACCAGCCAATACGTGTAGGCGATTTTTGTAAAGTAGGCGATATGTCGGGTACTGTAGAACAGATAGGTATGCGCTCAACCCGTTTCAGAACAGGAGAGCGTACTGTGGTTACAATACCTAACGGAGACTTATCGGCGAGCAGAATCGAAAACTTTGCGCATCGTGACCGTTTCCTGTATGATCCTGTTTTTGAGCTTAAGCTCGAAACAACACCCGATCAGGTAAGATATTTACTGGTAGAACTCAGGTCAATATTATATTCCCATCCGCAGGTTAATCCTGTTCCGGCAAAGGTTCGTTTTACTAATATAATTACTAACGCAATACGTATTGAAGTATATGCTTATATTGAGGCGCCTGATTTTGATACTTTCCAGGAAATACAGGAAGACCTGCTTTTAAGGATGATGGATGTAATAGAACGAAGTGGCAGCAGTTTCGCGAAGAACTCCCAAACAGTTTACATAGCAAGAGATAAAGGAATTTCTGAAGAAAAAGCCAATGAAGTTTCCGCCCGTGTACAGGAATGGAAAGATAAGGAAGAACTCCAGATACCTAAGTTTGACCCCGATAAGATTAAAGATTTAAAAGAAACCGTACAATATCCACCTGAGGGATCTTCTTCAGCAAAAAAGGTTCGTGAAGCAAAAAAACAAAACGAGTAAAGGGTTAAAGGCTTTTGTATAATATCCTGATACCGACAATTATAAGGCATAGCGCTAGTAATCGTAGTATCATGTGGCTTTTTACCCTGTGTGAAAAATAAGCGCCAAGTTGGGCACCCGGCACTACACCCAAGGCCAAAAGCAATATCATCTTTACTACATTTTCATCTGCATAAGTACCATTTGTAAAATGTACAATTACGCTAACCGTTGCCATAACTGCCAGTATAAAGTGCGAGGTAGCAGTGGCAATATGTACAGGGAATTTCAGCCAGTTTACCATAGCCGGTACATGGATAATACCTCCACCTATGCCTAGTAATGGCGATATATAACCTACAAGCACACTAACTATATTACCATACAGGCCATTGTAGCTGTAGTTGTATTTTATTCCTTTATTATCAGTCAGTTCACGGTGAATATAGCCGGGTTTGTCTACAGGTGTAAAATTGTAATCTGATGTCTTTTTATTTTTAACGAAAAGATATACCGAAAGTACGATAAGCAGTATACCAAAAATAATATTGAAAAGATTTTGGGGAATGTATT
>JBQGDS010000276.1:0-7718 GCA_052039185.1 Flavobacterium sp. | reverse complement strand
ACAAACTAAAACGCATAAAAAAAGGCTTTAGAAAGATCTAAAGCCTTGATTTTCAATTAGTAGCGGGAACAGGACTCGAACCTGTGACCTTCGGGTTATGAGCCCGACGAGCTGCCTACTGCTCTATCCCGCGATGTTTCGAGTGCAAATATACAACCATTATTTTAATGTACAAACTTTTTGCGTTTTTTATTCTAAATAAGTTCGGTTTAGATTTTTTACCTTTGTGAAAATAATTTTATAATGGAACATAAAGCAGGTTTTGTAAATATAATCGGGAATCCGAACGTAGGTAAGTCAACATTAATGAATGCGCTTGTGGGTGAGAGGCTTTCTATTATAACCTCAAAAGCACAAACAACACGCCACCGTATTTTAGGAATTGTTAATGGAGATGATTTCCAGGTGCTGTTTTCCGATACTCCCGGGATTATAAAGCCAGCTTATGAGTTACAGTCTTCCATTATGGATTTTGTAAATTCAGCTTTTGAAGATGCTGATATTCTGATTTATATGGTAGAAATAGGAGAGAAAGAGCTGAAGGATGAGGCTTTTTTCAAAAAAATAATCCATTCTAAAATACCGGTTTTACTACTTCTAAACAAAATAGACAAATCTAACCAGGAACAGCTGGAGGAACAAATACAGCTTTGGAAAGAAAAAGTGCCTAATGCTGAAATTCACCCAATATCGGCACTGGAAAACTTTAATGTTACTAATGTGTTTAACCGCATTGTGGAATTACTACCGGAATCTGAACCCTACTACCCTAAAGATGCACTTACCGATAAGCCCGAGCGTTTTTTTGTAAACGAGACCATCAGGGAAAAGATCCTGCTGAATTACGACAAAGAGATTCCCTATGCTGTTGAAATAGAAACTGAGGAATTTTTGGAAGACGATAATATCATCAGGATAAAATCAGTAATTATGGTGGAGCGTGATACACAAAAGGGTATTATAATAGGCCATAAAGGCGCTGCCATAAAAAAAGTGGGTATACAGGCAAGGGAAGACCTTGAAAAGTTTTTCGGCAAGCAGATACATATTGAAATGTTCGTCAAAATAAATAAAGACTGGCGTAACAATTCGTACCAGCTGAGAAGGTTCGGGTACAATAATAAATAGTTAAGCACAAGCCATTTTTCAGGCTGGTGGCTTTTGCCTTGTGCCCAGCCACTTTTTAAACTAAATTTGCAAAAAAATAAATTAAATGAATAATATCGTAGCCATAGTAGGAAGGCCAAATGTGGGTAAATCTACCTTCTTTAACCGCCTTATACAACGCAGGGAAGCTATTGTTGATTCGGTAAGCGGTGTAACACGCGACAGGAATTATGGCAAGAGCGAATGGAACGGCAAAGAATTTTCGGTTATTGACACAGGAGGCTATATTAAAGGCTCTGACGATATTTTTGAAGGCGAAATACGCCGCCAGGTTGAACTGGCTATTGATGAGGCCGACGTAATTGTATTTGTGGTAGATGTTGAAGAAGGCATTACCCCAATGGATGACGAAGTGGCTAAGCTGCTTCGCAAGGTTACCAAACCTGTAATGCTTGCCGTAAACAAGGTAGATAATGCCATGCGCGAAAAAGATGCCGTAGAGTTTTACAACCTTGGCCTAGGCGATTACTACACTATAGCAGGTATGAGCGGCTCGGGAACTGGTGAATTGCTTGACGCGCTTGTAGAGCTACTACCTGAAGCACAGGAACCGGACGAAAATGCTGAAGTATTGCCACGATTTGCTGTTGTGGGCCGCCCAAATGCGGGGAAATCATCATTCATAAATGCACTTATTGGCGAAGACCGTTTTGTGGTAACCGATATTGCCGGCACTACGCGTGATGCTATTGATACTACCTATAACCGTTTCGGGTTTAAATTTAACCTTGTTGACACTGCAGGTATACGCCGTAAGGCTAAAGTAAAGGAGGACCTTGAGTTTTATTCGGTAATGCGCTCTATCAGGGCTATTGAACATAGTGATATTTGTATACTGGTTATTGATGCCACACGTGGTTTTGAAGGCCAGGACCAAAGCATCTTCTGGCTTGCCGAAAAAAACCGTAAAGGTGTTGTTATCCTTGTAAACAAATGGGATCTGGTAGAAAAAGATACCATGAGCACGCGTGATTACGAAAGGAAAATACGTGAAGAAATTGCGCCGTTTACCGATGTGCCTATCCTGTTCGTTTCGGCGCTTACCAAGCAGCGTTTGCTAAAGGCGCTGGAAACATCGGTACAGGTGTTTGAAAGCCGCAAGCAGCGCATCGCTACATCAAAGCTAAACGAACTGATGTTACCGATTATTGAGAATAATCCGCCACCGGCGCTTAAAGGCAAGTACATCAAGATTAAGTTTTGCATGCAGCTGCCTACCCCTACCCCACAGTTTGTATTTTTCTGTAACCTGCCGCAGTATGTTAAAGACCCATACAAACGTTATATAGAAAATAAGCTTCGCGAAAACTTTGATTTTGCAGGTGTACCAATTGACATTTATTTCAGGCAGAAATAACAAAAACCCCGGAAGTTCCGGGGTTTTATTTTTCTTCATCAAGTGTTTTCATAGGTCTGTCGCCATACCAGTCCTTAAAAGTCTTATTGCTCCTGTAATAGCCTGTTAATACTTTATATACCATATACAAAACCAGGAACTGCCCCACCATAAGCAGGCTCATATATCCCAAGTGCCCCAGATTCAGCTGGCACAATACTACAAATACCAAAAGGTAAAAAGTAGTAAACCATACCCATTTAATTGCTCCGTCTTTCATAATCTTTCCATTTTTTAATAAAATTAAAAATGGTTGAACCCACTTAGGGTTAAAGCATTCACAATTGTTAAGATGTTAAGAATATTTGTTATTGCTATACTAAAATGCTTATTTAGCAGTTTGTAAGGAATAACCTTACTAAACCAACCAAACCTACAATGCAAAAAATCCTTACACTGCTGTTTATAACAGCCTTCTGTACATTTGGCTATTCTCAAACCATTACCTTAAAAGGAAAAGTTATTGATGATACCAAACTACCATTAGAATCAGCTACAGTATATCTGACTTCAGCTAAAGACTCAACGCTGATAGATTATACCATTACTTCCAAAAACGGAAACTGGGAACTTCGCACACGCAAAACAAATGATCCGGTTTTTCTGAAGATTTCTTTCACGGGAATGTCTGACTACAAAGAAAAACTTGAGTCTATATCCGAAAACAGGGATTTCGGCACTATAACACTTGAAGACAAACCATTGGAAATTGGCGCAGTAAACATTGTAAGCGAAATACCGCCCATCAGGATTAAAAAGGATACACTGGAGTTTAACGCCTCATCGTTCAAAGTGCGGCCTGATGCCAATGTAGAAGCGTTACTAAAACAGCTGCCTGGTGTGGAGATTGATGAAGAAGGCAAAATAACGGTAAACGGAAAAGAAGTAAACCAGATATTGGTAAACGGAAAGCCATTTTTTGACAAAGACGGAAAAATGGCACTGCAAAACCTTCCGGCAGAAATAATAGACAAAGTACAGGTAAGCGATACCAAAACCAAACAGGAAGAAATTTCAGGAGAAGCTGCTGCAGGAAACAACTCGAGTATTAACCTGACCATACAGGAAGATAAAAACAAAGGCCTTTTCGGTAAGGTAATGGGAGGCTACGGATCGGATGGAAGGTACGAAAGCAGCGGACTGATTAATTACTTTAAGAACAAGCGAAAAATAAGTGTACTGGCTTCGTCTAACAACATTAACTCCACCGGTTTCTCCATGAATGAAATTTTCGATAATATGGGTGGGGGCCGGAACCGGTCCATCTGGTGGTCAGATAACGGTTCATTTAGTGTAAACGGTATGCAGTTTGGCGGCGGCAGGGGTATTACACGCACTAACATGTTAGGCGTGAATTATACCGATGAATACGCAAAAGACCTTGATGGTACGGTTGCCTACTTTTTTAACAACGGTAAAAGTGAGAATGACAACCGCACCAAGCAGTCCAACTTCCTTCCCCAGACGGAAGACACGAATAATCCCGGCACTTTTATAAATAATAACTTTACTACCGAATCTACGTCAAGAACGGAGAATGAGAGTTACACCCATAATATTAATGGCGATTTTGAATTTAAGATCGACTCAACTTCAACCATATCATTTGTGCCACGCTTTACAGCGGGTAATGCAAAATCTAAAAATATAGGAAGCCAGTATTCAGTAGATGCAAACAATGAGTTGCTGAATGAAAGTAATGGCGAGACATTTTCTGAAGCCGACAACAAAGGCTTTAACAGCGAATTTTATTTATACAAAGCTTTCAGAAACAAGGAAAGGGCGATAGGTGTTTCTTTCAGTAACGATAACAAGAGAAATGACATGACCGACACCAACAGGTCAGAAACCTTCTTTTATGAAGATGCTAACAATGATGGTATACCGGAAACCACTGCCGACATACGAAACCAGGTGCGGTATAACCGGCAGGAAAATGACAGCTACCGAATGGCTATGGAATATTTTGAACCAATTATGGACAGTACGCGTCTAAAGCTTAATTTCCAATACAGCAGTAAACTTACACTTGAAGACCGTGAAGGTTATGATTTTGATGCAGGTACAGGTACATATTCTAACTTTAACGCATTACTTTCCAACTATCTTACTTCAAGGACAAATTCTGTTACTCCTACAGTAGGGATCAATGTGCAGAAGAAAAAATTAAATTACGGTATGGAACTGGGTACTGAGGTAACCAATTTTAATAACTTCTCTACTTACCTGGGCAATAATTATACACTCAACAAAGAATATATACTCCCCTCGGCAAGCGCTTATTTATCATATAATTTTACTGATTCCAAATCAATGTGGCTAAGCTATAACTATTCGGTAAATTTTCCGGATGCACAACAGGTACTACCGGTTGAAGATATAAGCAATCCGCTATTTACAATGGTTGGTAACCCTGACCTCAACCCTAATAAGTATCACAATTTTTATATAAGCCTTAGCAATTATGATTTCCCTACCCGTTCAGGATGGAACATTTACACAGGTGGTAACTATTATGACAGCCAGGTGCAAAGCAACATTATTGTTAGTGAAAGCGCTAAACGTACTACAACCTACCAAAATGTATCTGGCACATTTAACAGCTGGCTTAGCGCTAACTGGAAGAAGTCATTTAAAAAAGATGCCCATAACTTTAAATTCAGCGCGGGTGTTCATGGAGGTGTAAACCTGAGCAAGGGTTTCACGAATAATATTATGTATGAAGCAGTTGAATACAGAATTACACCCCGTGTTAACTTCACATATGATTATGGTGACCTGCTAACTATAAACCCAAGCTACAGCTTTACCTACAGGCAGCAGGACTATGACAACTATGTAATTGATCAGGCATCAAATGTTGTGCATATGTTTAACCTGCAAACTACAACCTACTGGCCTAAGCATTTTGTTTTTGGTAACGATTTTGGCTACACTTACAACTCTAACATTGCAGATGGATTCAGGAAAGATTTCTTCCTTTGGAATACCAGTCTTGGTTACAACTTCTTTAAAGACAGAATGCTATTTAAAGTAAAAGTATATGACGTGCTCAACCAAAACCTAAGCGCCACACGTACTATAACCCCGACCAGCATAACCGACCAGCAAAATACAGTACTAAGGCGTTATGTAATGTTCTCCCTGACCTTTAAGCTGTCAAAGTTTGGCGGTAAGGAAAGCTCACAGGGGAGCCCTTTCTGGTTCTAGTAAAATAAAAGTTAACAAAGGCTGCAAATATGCAGCCTTTCGCATTTATAACAGCACATCAATATTCGCATTATCAACCTGCTCACCATTATATTGTAACTTCCAACCCATTGTATTGGTAAGTATAAGTATTTTTGAAAGCTCGCTTATGAGGCGGTTTTGCGCATTGGTTTTAAGTGATGATTTTTCAATTTTCTTTCGCAGGCTTTCCTTTACCCGCTGGTTAATTTTATTGTAATCATCGCCGTTAAATTCATTAAACCCGTTTTGTTGGATATCATAAAATTTCAGTTCCGGGTTTATCTTTATTTCCTCCTTGGGTATATTTTTAATAGTTATGGTTTTTGATGCCTCATCAATATCATATTACACCTGGCTCAGGTCATAGCTTACCGTAACATAAGCGTTAACAATTACAACGGCCTTCTTTTCGAAAGACAGCATATTCATAAGGTAGTTCTGCTTGTCTTTATAAGTAAGCACCTCGCTGAAATGGCCTTCGGTAACAACGAGCTTGCCCACATTTTTAATCTGTTCCTGTATAAGTGCGGTTTCTTCAATTTGCGGGCCTCCCTCCTTTTTAAAAGTACAATTGCGGAACAGCACAAAAATAATTACGATACTAACAATTATAAGGGCTATACGTTTTATTACAGCAGGCATTTGTTATATTTTTTTGGATATTACAACTCCAAGTTAGCAATAAATATCCAATGGCAGATAACCAATAACAATTATATAAGATTGTTGCTGCGTGCCTTCTGCACTGCTTCAATTTTAGAATGTACCTGTAGTTTTTTATATATGTTCTCAATATGCTTACGCACGGTACTGGGCGAAATAAAAAGATTATCGGCAATGAACGTGTAGCTCAGTCCTTTACTTAACTGTTCCAGCACATCTACCTCGCGGCTGCTTAGCTTTACGGTATCCTGCTCGGCACGGTTTTCTATATCTATAGGGTTACGCAGCAGCTTAAGGGTTTTCATTGCGATTGAAGGATTCATCGCAGCTCCGCCATTCAGTGTTTCGGTAATACCCTGATAAAGATCTTTAGCTTCTACGTCCTTAAGCAGATAGCCGTCTGCACCTGCCTTAATCGACCTGAATATATTTTCATCATTATCAAAAACCGTGAGCATTATTACCTTGATGTGCGGGTAGCGTTGTTTAAGCTGTGCTGTAGCATCAATACCATTCATTACAGGCATTTCAATATCCATAAGCACAATATCAATATTATGATTCCTGTGAAGCCTTTCAAGCAGCTCGTTACCGTTTGCAGCATGGAATTTTACATCTGTTCCTTCAAAAAACGATAGCTTTTCCAATATTGCTTTCAGCAAAAAAGTATTGTCATCTGCAATTGCAATTTTTATTTTTTGTGCCATGTTACGCTATTATGATATAAAGCTAAGAATGTTATGCATACTTTACCATAAGCTATATGTCGTATTGTACTTTAATACTGATTACTGTTCCTGCATCTGTAGATACTATATCTGCCTGCCCGCCAAAATCGGCCGCCCGTTTTTTAATATTATTTATTCCGTTACCCGTTGTTTCATCTACAGTGCTAAACCCACAGCCGTTATCCGATATTTTTACCTCCAGGCTGTCCGACAGTTTTTCAATACCTACATGTATGCATGTTGCATCGGCATGCTTTAGTGCGTTGTTTACGGCTTCCTGTATTATACGGTACAGGCTTACCCCGGTAACCGATGAAAATGAAACATCATCCGAGATATCGCTGTCAATGTCAAAAGTAAAAGTAATGCCCCTGGAAGCCGCCTTGGCATTTTCAATAAAATTACTGATACGCGTTTTAAGGTCCTGCACTGTTATTTCTTCCTTATGCATTGCCCATATAGTATCCCGCAGTTCAGTAATGGTATCTTTGGTAAAATTGCGTATTCCGGCCAGGCGTTCCTTCAGCCCGTTA
>JBQGDS010000275.1:0-2338 GCA_052039185.1 Flavobacterium sp. | reverse complement strand
TGCCTGCTGTGGGAATATACTTTGCGGTGATAGCCCCGGATTGGTATTTATCTCTATAAAATGCGGAATGCCGTCCATCACGATAAAATCGGTACGCGAAAAACCGCTCATGCCCAATGCTTCATAAGCTTTTGCCGCCATATCACGCACGCGCTGTTCGGTTTCGGCATCAAGGCGGGCAGGAGTTATTTCATCGGACTTGCCAAGGTATTTAGCTTCATAATCAAAAAACTCATTGTGCGATACAATCTCTGTAAGTCCCAGCACGGTAATTTTTCCATTGAGATTCAATACCCCTACCGATACCTCAGTACCTTTCAGGAATGATTCCAGCAATATATCGTTATCCTCGGCAAAGGCAAATTCCAATGCTTTATCCAGCTCTGCTACATCATTTACCTTCGATACACCCAGGCTGCTGCCGCTTTGGTTCGGCTTAACCATGAAAGGCAGTCCAAGCTCTGCCACAATAGTGTCTTTATCTATAGCGTCTCCTTTAGAAAGGTAAACTGATTTTGCCCTTGGGATATTGAATTTAGAAAGTACCGAAAGCGTATCTCTTTTATTAAAGGTTAGTGCGCTTTGGTAAAAACCACAGCCTGTATACGGAATTTCAAGCAGCTCCCAGTAGGCCTGCAGGTGGCCGTCTTCGCCCGGTGTGCCGTGTATAGTATTTATAATTACATCAAAGGTTGTTTTCTGTCCATCTTTTTCAAAACTGAAATCACTTTTATTTATTGAGTGTTTTTGTCCTTCAATCAATACATGCCAGCCTTCTGGAAGGATGTGTATTTCAAAAGGGTTGTATTTGTTACGGTCAAGATTATTGAGGATGAGCTGCCCGCTTCGTATTGATATAACAGACTCGTCTGAATATCCGCCCATTACAACTGCTGTGTTCATGTAGTGTAGTATTAGTCGCTGTGCCGGTTTGTTAAAAAGCACTTACAAAAGTATCATTATTTGCTTAAACTTATAAAGTTTGGTATTATTTATATCTTTGCGGAAATCTTTATCAAATGACCCTTCGCGATTTCCTGACAAGCAAAGTATTTTTTAAACAGGTAGCAATAGCTGTACTGATCATTATAGCATTAGTTTTCCTGATGACGCAATGGCTTAGTTATACCACTAACCACGGGCAGCAGATACCGGTGCCTGACCTGACCAAAATGACGGTAGAGAAGGCCGGTGAAAAACTGGAAGCGCTTGACTTGGAATATGTAGTGCTTGACACCGTTGATTTCAGGGCCGATTTTCCTCCATATACAATTGTACAGCAGGATCCGCTGCCTAATGTTGCTGTAAAGCAAAACAGGAAAGTATATATAAAGGTTAATGCAGGATCGTACTCAACTATAACTTTGCCCGATCTTATACAAAGAACATATCGTCAGGCGGTGCCTAACCTAAAAAGCATAGGCCTTGAAGAAGGTAAAAAAACATACAAACCCTATCTTGCCAAAGATGTGGTGCTTGAAATGTGGCAGAACGGCAAGAAGCTGAAAGCAGGAGATAAAGTACAAAAGGCAAGCAAAATTGACCTTGTGCTGGGCGACGGTAAAACCGGGTTTGACCAGAGTGAGCTTGACAGCGTGGGCGACGGCCAGGATACTAACACAGATACAGGGGGGGAAGAATAATGAGTACAGTATTTGTTGAGCAGGATTCGGAAGACGAATTATATGAGCATCACCGTTTTGAGGCAGGGAAGGGTCAGGCGCCATTGCGCGTAGATAAGTTCCTTATGAACCTTGTAGAAAACGCTACACGAAATAAAATACAAAAGGCTGCAGAGGCAGGTAACATTTATGTAAATGATGTGCCTGTAAAAAGCAACCACAAGGTAAAGGCCAATGACATTGTGCGTGTGCTTATGGAGTATCCGCCGTATGAATATCTGCTGGAGCCTGAAAATATCCCGCTTAATATAGTGTATGAAGATGACCAGCTTCTTGTGGTAAACAAAGAAGCTGGTATGGTGGTACACCCGGGGCATGGCAATTACAGTGGCACGCTGGTAAATGCGCTGGCATATCATTTTGAGAACCTGCCCATGAATAGCAGTGAAAGGCCCGGATTGGTACACCGTATAGATAAAGACACATCGGGGCTTTTGGTTATTGCCAAGACAGAGCAGGCTATGACACAGCTTGCACAGCAGTTTGCCGATAAAACTTCGGAACGGGAGTATGTAGCACTGGTATGGGGTAATGTAGAAAGTGACGAAGGTACTATTGAAGGGCATATAGGCCGCCATCCTAAAGACCGTATGCAGAATACTGTATATCCTGACGGAAGTGAAGGCAAGCCTGCGGTGACCCACTACAAAGTAATC
>JBQGDS010000274.1:0-3476 GCA_052039185.1 Flavobacterium sp. | reverse complement strand
GTATTTTGAAAACTATGCTTCAAAAGCTGATTCACTTGCGATTATAGGTTTTACATCGGGTACTACCGGCAAACCTAAGATGACATCTCACTACAATAAAGATATATTGCTGATATGCGAAGCATTTCCTAAATATTCGCTCCAGCCTACCGCTGATGATATATTCACGGGCAGTCCTCCTCTCGGCTTTACATTCGGATTAGGCGGGCTGGTATTGTTTCCCTTTTACTACGGGGCTTCAACATTTCTGATTGAAAAGCCTACGCCAGAATTATTATTACAGTCCATTCAGGATCATAAAATATCGGTTTGTTTTACTGCGCCTACAGCGTGGCGGGTGCTTACGTCTAAAGTAAAAGAGTATGATATTTCGTCGCTTCGCAAATGCGTTTCCGCAGGCGAAACCCTTCCGCTTAAAGTTTGGGAAGACTGGTATGATGCTACGGGATTAAAAATTATTGATGGTATAGGCTCTACCGAAATACTCCATATATTTATATCCTCTAACGAGGAAAATATGCGCAAAGGCGCAACAGGCAAAGTTATTCGTGGTTATGAAGCTCGTATTATTGACAACAGCGGTAATGAAGTTGCAGACGGAACTCCGGGCAGGCTGGCTGTTCGTGGAATTACCGGCTGTAAGTACCTTAATAGCCCGGAAAAGCAAAAAGAATATGTTGAGAATGGATGGAATATTACCGGTGATATTTTCCGCAGGGATGAGGACGGTTACTTTTGGTTTGTAGCACGTGGTGATGATATGATTATTTCGTCAGGCTACAATATTGCAGCGATTGAGGTAGAAAGTGTGCTGCTAACCCATAACGATGTGGCAGAGTGTGCAGTGGTAGGCATCCCCGATGAAGAACGCGGTATGCTGGTATGTGCTTACATTGTACTCAAAGAAAAAGATAAAGCCTGTAACGACTTGACCAAAGCAATACAGGACTGGTTTAAAAATGTGGCTGCACCCTATAAATATCCACGTGAGATACGTTATGTAGAGGTATTGCCAAAAACTGAAACCGGAAAAATACAACGATTTAAACTGAAAAATACAGTTAACGCATAATGGATAAAGCATTTGTAAAACAAGAAACAGTACGTTTTCAGCATGTGGATTTTGCAGGGATAGTTTTCTACCCCCGCTTCCTGGAAATGCTGAACAATATAGTAGAGGATTTTTATGATGAGGCCTTAAACCAGCCTTTTAAAAACATACATAAAACTGGGGGCGTACCTACCGTTGACCTGAAGGTACAATTTAAAAAAGCGGCACGCCTGGGCGATGTGCTTACAAAATACCTGTGGGTAAAAAAATTAGGTGCATCATCCATGTACTGCGGATTTAAGTTTGAACATGCCGACGGTTCTGTTTGTCTTGAAGGTGAAGTTACATTGGTTCGGGTTGACTTTACTGAAGGACGGGATGAAATTAAAGCGAGTCCGTTCCCTGATGATATGCGCACAAAACTGGAACAGTATATAATTCCTGATATGCGGTTTTAGAGAGATTGTCAAATATGAGATAATAGATAATAGACTTGACGGTCGTTGTTTTTCTGAGCTAAGTGTAACGAAGCTGAAGAATCTCATTCAAAATTCATAATTTAAAATTCATAATTATAAAAATGTTGAATTTACCAAAATTTAAAGCTGCTGCCGTACAGGATTCACCGGTTTTTCTTTATGCAGTAGCAACTGTTGAAAAAGCCTGCTCTATAATTAATGAAGCAGCAGGAAATGGTGCAGCACTTGTAGCCTTTCCCGAAGTTTTTGTGGCAGGGTATCCTTACTGGAACTGGATAATGACTCCGGTACAGGGAAGCAGGTGGTATGAAAAACTGTATACAAATTCAATCGCAGTGCCCGGTCCTGAAACCGACAGGCTATGCAAAGCAGCAAAGGAGAATAACTGCCATGTAGCTATTGGTGTAAATGAGCGCGGACAGAGTTTTGGAGAGCTATATAACACAAATCTTATAATTGATAATAAAGGTAATCTTGTTGGGAAACACCGCAAGCTGGTACCTACCTGGGCAGAAAAGCTTACATGGACAGGCGGCGATGGATCATCCTTAAAGGTTTATAATACCGAAATTGGACCTATAGGCACTTTGGCCTGTGGCGAAAATACAAACACCCTGGCACGTTTTACCCTGCTTACGCAGGGTGAGCTTATTCACATAGCCAATTATATTTCACTGCCTGTTGCGCCACCTGACTATAATATGGCCGAAGCTATAAAAATACGTGCTGCGGCACATTCTTTTGAAGGCAAGCTTTTTACAGTGGTATCCTGCTCTACCATAACAAAAGAGATTATTGATATTATGAAAGAAGATGTACCCAATGCCGAAGAACTGCTTACGCGAAAGAATAGCGCTTTTACAGGATTTATCGGCCCTAATGGTGCGGTAATCGGTGAGCCGCTTATTGATGAGGAAGGTATAGTATACGCTGACATTGATCTTAGCAAATGCATTCAGCCAAAGCAGATGCATGATATACTGGGGCATTATAACAGGTTTGATATTTTTGACCTGAGGGTAAATACAGCCCCGAGAAAGAATATTACCTTTAACGATACACAGGACGATTTTTGACACATTAAAACCATAGCTGATATGGAAAACAAATATGATGACAGTGTTTTAGGACGTGCACGCGTACAGGACACTCCTGAACTTGAAGCATACTATAAAGAACTGGAAAGCCTTGGTGCAGGTGCGCTTTGGACTGTTGCTAATGATATTGAACCATGGGAGCCACGAACTTCTTCCGTACCTATGCTCTGGAAGTACGAACAATTACGCGAACTGGTTTTAAAATCGAGTGAACTTGTTACACCCGAACAGGCCGGCCGCCGTGTTGTGTATCTTGTAAATGATAAACGTCGCGATGTTAGTGCTGCTGTTGGATGGCTATATACGGGTATTCAGGTAACACGTCCCGGTGAGAGCACATCAGCACACAGGCACAGGGCTTCGGCACTACGCTTTATTATGGAAGGCGAAGGGGGCTATACAGTTGTTGACGGTAACAAGATCATGCTGGAAGTTAATGATTTTGTAATAACACCTAACAGTACCTGGCATGAACATGGAGTAGAAGCTGGTGGTAAAACATGTATCTGGCAGGACGGGCTTGATATTCCGCTTGTAAATGCACTTGAGGCTAATGATTATGCAGTGTATGATGGCAAGCAGCCATTGATTTCTCCAGTTAATCATTCCCCACTTACATATAGTGGTGTAGGTTTGGTTCCGGCTGATAAGCAATGGAACAAGCCTTACTCTCCCCTTTTTAAATATTCTTGGAAACAGGTATACCCTGCGCTGCTTGAAGCTGCCAAAGTCAATGAAGGCTCACCATATGATGGGATATTAATGCATTATACAAATCCAAAAACAGGTGGCACGCTTCTTGGTGAATAGTCGGGCAGGTCACGTTGACCGCCTAGATTACGATTGAAC
>JBQGDS010000273.1:0-1878 GCA_052039185.1 Flavobacterium sp. | reverse complement strand
ATACAGACCTTTGTCGGGAGAGTCAAGCACCCATTCTTTTTTATAACCGTCAGTAAATTCAGTGGTCACAATAATTTTTCCCGCTACAGCTACCAGTATTTGCTCCAGTTCATAATGAGAGTGCATGCCGCGCTCAACATCTTCAGGAGTGTAATAGGTCCAGTATATCCTTTTAGGTACAAAAGGAAGGTTTTCTTTTTCGGCAATTGAGATATAACCCAATGCTGACTGTCCTATTTTCGGGAAATTTATAATATGTGGCCTTGTATTCATTTACGATTGTGTATAATATGCAAATTTACATTTTTTTTACTTTAGACTAATGGCTTTATTTGCCCAGCCCGAAAACGGTATCAACCCAGTGACTGAGCGTATACTTGTGGTAAATATCTTCGGGGAGCGGGGTATACGGCCTTTCAAAAAATGCTGGATCAAAAACAATATTATCTTTATCAATAACAAGTATATTGTCAGGGTTATAAAACGAATATTCTTTAATCGTATTATTGGTAGTAATAAGTTTTCGCTGCCATCCTAACGATTCAAACACACGGAAACTCAGCCCATCCTGGTTGTCCCGTATTATATCCATGAATATCTCCGAATTCTCAAGATACCGGGTAAGTTCCGGCAGTTTTACGATATTCTTCTGCCAGCTTATGTTAGGGTTAAGCCCTTCCGGCTTGTGCTTGCCAACCAGTACAAATTTGTAGCTGATACCTTCCTTATCCAGTGCATACGCCATTTTGTTAAGCGTAGGCAGCCTGTCATCAACCGACAGTATCATAAAGAGCTTATACTTAAAGCCTGTAGTTGTAAAAGGTTTTTGGTTATGATAAATGTAATTGGTAATAGGTGTAAAACCATATTTTTTTACATCGTCTTTATCAAATGAAAATATCTTGTCAAAAACCCCGTCCAGCAGGTGTTCTACAGGATAACGCTTTGAACTGTCATACAGATAAGCGATATATTCGGGTGTATAGTTTTTAATCTTTTTATGGATTTCCAATGGAATAAGCTCCGGATTTATAACCAATATTTTATCCTGCGGGCCTACTTTTTTAAGCTCGTCCAAGATGTATTCGCGCTGCTTTATTTTCTTGATGTTTCTTTTAAAAAGCACCTTGCTTAAAAAGTTAGAAACCCGGTGTAGTGGTGTAGGGTAATGGTACCTGAATTTGCCCGTGTTAATATGAGTAGCCTCAATTCCCTTTTTACGGAGGGTATCAGTTATGTAATGGTCATATTCCCAGTGGTCAAAGCTTATTAGGCATACTTTCATGCGAAACCGTTTTAATGTAATACAAATATAGAAAGTGAGGTTTTATAAAAAGGCTTTGAAGGCAAAGTATTTATACTAACTTTGCTATTTAAATTACAGATGTATGAAAAAAATTCATGTAGGTTTTCTTTTGTCTTATGATTATGAAAAGCTTAAAATGTCTATCCCACCGGTATATAAGGATGCAGACAGGATTTTTATAGCCTGCGATAAAAACTATACTACATGGTCGGGCAATACGTTTAGTGTTGACCCGTCATTTTTTGACTGGCTTAAAGAGCTGGATACTGATAATAAGATAGAAATATATCGCGACAATTTTTACATACCGGAACTTACCGCGATACAGAATGATACCCGCGAAAGGCATATGCTGTCATTAAAAATGGGTATTGGTAACTGGTTGGTACAGGTTGATAGTGATGAATATTTCCTTGATTTTGCTGCATTTGTGAGATCGCTACGTAAGTACGATCATTTCCTTGATAATCCGGCGAAGAACCCTGTGCAGATATCTGGCTTTCACCTTGATGTGTACAAATACCTTGATGAAGGATTACTATATGTAAAAAACGCCTGCAAAGTGCTGCTTG
>JBQGDS010000272.1:0-14479 GCA_052039185.1 Flavobacterium sp. | reverse complement strand
AGTCCCGTCAGGAGCTTCAACCGGTGAACATGAAGCAGTAGAGCTACGTGATGGTGGCAAGGCTTATATGGGTAAAGGCGTGCTTAAAGCTGTTGAAAACGTAAATACAACTATAGCGTCTGAAATTGTTGGAATGTCAGTATTTGAGCAAAATGCTATCGACAAAACAATGATTGAGCTTGATGGTACTTCTAATAAATCCAAGCTGGGCGCTAATGCTATACTGGGTGTGTCACTTGCTGTGGCTAAAGCGGCAGCTAATGAGCTTGGGCTGCCACTATATCGTTATGTAGGCGGTGTTTCAGGCAACACACTTCCTGTACCGATGATGAACATTATCAACGGAGGTTCGCATTCTGATGCTCCTATAGCATTCCAAGAATTTATGATCATGCCTGTAAAAGCAAATAGTTTTACTCATGCCATGCAAATGGGTACCGAGATATTCCACAACCTTAAGAAAGTGCTTCATGACCGCGGATTGAGTACAGCTGTGGGTGATGAGGGCGGTTTTGCACCTAACCTAGCAGGAGGTACTGAAGATGCACTTGATACTATTAAAAAAGCCGTTGAAAATGCAGGCTACAAATTTGGCGATGAAATTATGATTGCCCTTGACTGTGCTGCATCTGAATTCTATAAAGACGGTAAATATGACTACACTAAATTTGAAGGTGAAACCGGTAAAATCCGTACTTCGAAGGAACAGGCTGATTACCTTGCTGAACTTGCAGCTAAATATCCTATTATATCAATTGAAGACGGTATGTATGAGGATGACTGGGATGGATGGAAATACCTTACTGAGATTATCGGAGACAAAGTACAGCTTGTAGGCGATGACCTGTTTGTAACTAATGTAGAGCGCCTTTCAAGAGGTATTGATCAAAACATTGCTAACTCAATCCTTATCAAGGTAAACCAGATTGGTACTCTGACTGAGACCATTGCTGCCGTAAATATGGCACACAATGCAGGTTATACATCGGTAATGTCACACCGCTCAGGTGAAACGGAAGATAATACAATTGCTGACCTTGCGGTGGCGCTTAACTGCGGACAGATTAAAACAGGTTCAGCATCTCGTTCTGACCGTATGGCTAAATACAATCAGTTACTTCGTATAGAGGAAGAACTGGCTGACGTGGCTTACTTCCCGAAAGAAAAAGCTTTCAAGATAAAATAACTATTGCGTATTTTAATGACCGGTACTTTACTGCCTGCTCATTAAATTTTAAATAATCAGCAAAAGTCAATGCCATACGGTGTTGGCTTTTGTTATTTATAGGTAAATTTAGCTATTTTAATGAGTAATTTTCTTTATAAATAAATTGTAATTTATTAAATTCGCAGGAATTATTATTTTTTAATATATATTACAATGTCTAAAACTGCAATATTAGAGATTGATGGCAAAAAGTATGAGTTCCCTGTAATAGTGGGTACCGAGAATGAGGTTGCCATTGATATCGACAAACTTCGTGGCGAAACCGGCGCCATTACTATGGATCCCGGTTATAAAAACTCAGGTTCATGCAAAAGCGAGATCACTTTCCTTGATGGTGAGGAGGGTATACTTCGTTACAGAGGCTATTCAATTGAAGAACTTGCAGAAAAATCAAACTTCCTGGAGGTATCTTACCTTCTTATTTTTGGCGAGCTGCCAACAAAACAGCAAATTGAAAAATTTGAAAACGATATAAGGAAATACACCCTTGTTAATGAAGAAATGAAAAACATCATTGACGGGTTTCCTAAAACGGCGCACCCTATGGGAGTGCTTGCATCGCTTACAAGCGCACTTACTGCATTCAACCCTAAATCGGTTAATGTGGCAAGCGAAAAAGATATGTATGAGGCTGTATGCAAAACAATGGGTAAATTCCTTGTTATTGCTACCTGGACGTACAGGAAGAACATGGGCTATCCGTTAAACTACTATGATAATACCAAAGGCTATGTAGAAAACTTTATGAGGCTTATGTTCGAGCTTCCTACAGGCCCTTATAAGGTTGATCCTGTAGTTATTAATGCGCTTGACAAGCTTTTTATTCTGCATGCTGACCATGAGCAAAACTGTTCTACATCAACTGTAAGAATGGTAGGTTCGTCTCACGCAGGGCTGTTTGCTTCAATTTCTGCAGGTGTATCAGCACTATGGGGCCCGCTTCATGGTGGCGCTAACCAGGCAGTGCTTGAGATGCTTGAAGAGATACAGAAAAACGGCGGCGATGCTGATAAGTATCTTGCAAAAGCTAAAGATAAGGAAGACCCGTTCCGTCTTATGGGCTTTGGCCACAGGGTATACAAAAACTTCGACCCTCGTGCAAAGATCATTAAAAAAGCAGCTGATGAAGTGCTTTCAACTCTTGGTGTGGATGATCCCGTACTTACAATCGCCAAAAAACTTGAGGAGTCTGCACTACAGGATGAATACTTCAAGTCACGTAACCTTTACCCTAACGTAGATTTCTATTCAGGAATCATTTACAGGGCGCTGGGTATACCAACCGAAATGTTTACGGTACTATTCGCTATAGGCCGTCTTCCGGGTTGGATTGCACAGTGGAAAGAAATGCGTGTTAATAAGGAGCCAATAGGGCGTCCAAGGCAAATTTACACAGGTGCTCCGCTAAGGCCTTTTAAAGCTATTAACGAGAGATAAGAATAACTTTATTATATATAAAATCCCGGCTGCAAGCCGGGATTTTTATTTTAGCTATGTCAGGTGTTATATTGCTTAAATTTTATGTACAGGTTAGTTTAAAGTTTATTTTTTGTCATATTGATAATTTTTAAACTATTATGCCAGTAAAAGTTTATATTCCGGGGGCATTTTTTATATTTGCCAAAAGCCTTAAAGCATGTTACAATTAAATGTAAAAAATGAGACTTCCCGATTAAGGGCGGTAATACTGGGTACGGCCGTAAGTAACGGTCCCACGCCACAGGTTCACGAAGCCTACGACCCTAAATCGCTGGAGCACATAATAGCCGGTACTTATCCTACTGAAGCCGACATGGTGGAAGAAATGGAAGCGCTGGATTCAGTATTCAAAAAATATAATGTTGATGTATACAGGCCGGAAATAATAAAGGATTATAACCAGATTTTCAGCCGTGATATTGGGTTTGTGATTGATGATATATTTATAAAAGCTAACATATTGCCCGACAGGGAGCGTGAACTTGATGCTATACAATATGTAATTGACAAAATGGATCCTGCCAAAGTGGTTCGCCCACCCGAAGAGGTACATATTGAGGGTGGTGATGTATTGCTTTGGAACGACCATATTTTTATAGGTACCTACAAAGGCCGAGATTATAAAGATTATATTACCGCGCGCACCAACATGCAGGGTGTGCAATATATAAAAGACCTTTTTCCGCACAAGATAGTAAGGGAGTTTGATCTTGTAAAATCAAGGATAGAGCCAAGAGATAATGCACTTCACCTGGATTGCTGCTTCCAGACGGTGGGTAAAGATAAAGGTGTGATTTATAAAGGAGGTTTCCGCGATGAGGCTGACTACCTTTACCTTGTAAATCTTTTTGGTTATGAGAACCTTTTCCATATAGAACGTGAGGAGATGTATCACATGACTTCTAACTTCTTTTCAATAGATGATAATGTGGTTGTGATAGAGAAAAACTTTGGAAGGCTCAAAAACTGGCTTCTTGACCGTGATTTTATAGTTGAGGAAGTGCCATATGCCGAAATATCAAAACAAGAAGGCTTGTTGCGTTGTTCAACTTTACCTTTAATAAGGGATTAATAGTACCTTTGCATTATGAGACAGATTACCGATACAATATTGATGATACGCCCGGTTGCCTTCAGGATGAATGAGCAGACGGCAGTAAATAATTATTACCAGAAAGTACTTGACAACCTGTTGCCGGAAACAGTAAACGCAAAGGCACAACAGGAATTTGATGCTTTTGTGGAAAAGCTTAAAAATGTAGGAGTTAATGTTATAGTGGTTGACAGCACAATTGACCCTGATACACCGGATTCGGTTTTTCCAAATAACTGGGTATCGTTCCATGAAAACGGAGATGTGGCGCTATATCCTATGTTTGCTGAGAACCGCCGTCTTGAAAGGCGTGAAGATATACTGGACATGCTTGAAGATAAAGGCTTCCAGATTGATAACATTGTAGATTATACTTCGGCTGAGGAAGACAATATTTTTCTTGAGGGTACCGGCAGTCTTGTGCTTGACAGAACCAACCATAAAGCTTATTGCGCACTTTCACCTCGTGCCGATGAGGAACTGGTGATTGAATATTGCGAGGATTTTGAAATGACCCCGATAATATTTGAAGCATTTCAAACTGTTGATGGTGAACGGATGCATATATACCATACCAATGTGATGATGTGTATAGGCGAAACCTTTGCTGTAATCTGTGCAGATTGTATAGATGACAAAAAAGAGCGTAAAATGGTACTTGACAGCCTTAAGGAAGACGGTAAGGAAATCATTCTGCTAACCGAAGCACAATTGAACCATTTTGCGGGGAACATGCTTCAGGTTAACGGCGCCAATAATAAAAGCTATCTTGTAATGAGCGAATCGGCCAGGCAGGTACTTACTAAAGACCAGATTGCCAAAATAGAAAAGCATACCGAAATACTAAGTTCCAGCCTTGATACTATTGAGGCATGCGGTGGCGGAAGCGCACGCTGCATGATGGCTGAAGTGTTCCTGCTTAAACAACAGTAGAATGCTTTCCCGGAAAACAAAATATGGACTAAAGGCATTGATATATATTGCGAAGCAGGATATATCAGTGCCTGTTTTGATTTCCGATATTTCTACCAATGAGAGTATCCCTAAAAAATTCCTTGAAACCATACTTCTCGAACTAAAGAACAATGGAATATTAGCCAGTAAAAAAGGAAAGGGCGGAGGCTATTTCCTGGCTAAAGAGCCGAAGGCTGTAACAGTTGCTGCGCTTATTCGTGTGCTTGACGGACCCATTGCACTTTTACCCTGCGTAAGCCTTAATTTCTATAAAAAGTGTGATGACTGCAAGGATGAAACTACATGTGAACTGAACCATTTTATGGCAAATGTTAGGGACAATACACTTAGCTTATTACAAGACAAAACATTGCATGACCTGGCAATGTTATAACCTTACATAGTATTTTTTTTGCCTTATCCAAAATTTATTCCCTGCACAATATTCACTACCGAGCTGGCAATATATTGTATACCGATAGCAATTACTATAAACCCTATTATCCTTGAAATTGCCACAATGCCTGATGCGCCAAGTATGCGGGAAAGGTAATGTGCGCTGCGTAATATTATAAATATTACTATGGCCACTGCTGCCATGGCGCAACAGGCTGCTATTTGCTGGTCAAGTAATTTATAATCCTGGTACATGGCTATAAGTAAAGATATTGATCCGGGGCCTGCCAACATTGGTATGGCAAGTGGTGTAAGTGCAATATCATTACGTTTTTGTGCGTCATTTTCTACCTCCTTATTTACACCACGTCCTCTGCTGAATTTTCTGTTCAGTAACGAAAATCCGGAGTTCACGATTATAAATCCGCCAGCTATGCGAAGCGCATCTATACTGATCCCGAAAAAGGCAAGTACATACTGTCCTACAAAAAATGATATGATTAGAATTATAAATACATTTATGGCTGTCCATAAAGATATACGCTGGCGTTCGGCTTTAGAGTCGTCCTGTGTTAATCCTACAAAAATAGGAATGGCGCCAAGCGGGTTGATTACCGAGAACAATGCTACAAAAATGTAAATGAATAATTCCATAAGTAGTGATTTGTGGTATAAATATACAATTTATGTAATAAGATTACAACGTAATGTATATTTTGGAGAATGAAAAAAGGGAGGTGTTTTAAGCCTCCCTTTTTCAGGTTTTTAACCAAGTAACCAACAATAAATCAAATCACCAATTGATTTTCCTATGCATAAAATTTTACATTCGTTTTGGGGGTGGCTGTAAAATCTTAAGACAAAGTTAATATTGCTTTTTGTTCGAAAATAATTTATGAGGTAAACAATTGAAATGTGCAGGTGAAAAGACAAAGCGTTAAAATTTTATACATTTGTAGATAAAACGCAAACGATGTAGTTGTTTTTTAAGTTTTAATGATAGATCTATGAGAAAAATTTTCTACTTGACACTTATACTTGTTGCGATATCATGTGATACTTCAATCCTGTATAAAGAAACAATTACAAGTTTTCCGGAAAACCGTTGGGCGCAGCCTGATGTAAAGGAGTTTGGTTTTAATCTCAATGAAGATGCAGAAGCAGGCGTTTTGAGTCTTTATTTTTCACATGTTTTTGAGCCGCAATATGTACTAATCCCCGTAACAATAATTGTTGAATATCCTTCAGGTGAAAAAGAGCGTATTTATATGGATATTAATCTTAAAGATAATATGGCTGAAGACCTTTCGGACTGTGTAGGCGATATATGTGATATCGAAATAATTGTAAAAGAGCTGCAACTTCCTAAAGGCAATTATAAAATAACCGTACAAAACAGGTTTTCGCATGCTTATGTACCTAATGTGCTGGCTTTAGGAATAAGAATTAAAACCGATACATAGAATTATTATCTTTAGGAAGAAATTACAGGATATGAAATACTTATACACCTTACTGTTCTTTATAGTGGCAATTGCGATAAAGGCGCAAACTATTACCGGCTATGTTTATGATAAAGCACTTAACGAGCCTTTACCTGCTGTGTTTTTATACCTTGATGGTACAACTATTTCAACCGAAACGAATGATAAAGGCCACTTTTCACTTGACCTGAAAGGACGGAATACAGGTACTTTGGTAGTCAGTTTTTTAGGATATCGTACATTGCGAATAGAAAACCCCTTACAATACGGTAAAACATTAAAAATTGAACTTGATCAGGAAGTAATTAATGTTGAAGAGGTGGCGATAACCGGTAAAACCACTTTTACCCGCAAACAGATGCTGAAGGTTTTCAGGGCGCAGTTTTTAGGAGAATCATCGGTAGCATCATCATGTAAAATAGAAAATGAAGATGATGTGCGGCTGTACTTTGATTCAGGCACCAATACCTTAAGGGCAGAAGCTAAGAAACCTTTGCGGATAAAAAATAAAAAGCTGCAATATGATGTACAGTTTGATCTCATGGCCTTTGAAGTGCAGTATAGGTCTAAATCGCTTGACAGTAAAAAAATGAAAAGCAGTTTTTTTGCAGGCACAACGTTTTTCAAAGATATTTCCAAAAAAGGGGAGGCAGATAAGAAGCGCAAGAAAAGCTATTTGGGCTCTTCAACCCATCTAATGAGAACTATAGCATCTAATGACTGGCAAAACCAGAAGTTCAGGCTATTTGTTGATGGCTTTGGCGTAAAGCCGGATAAATATTTTACTGTAACCGATACGCTTGATGTGAAAAAGGTTACCGGGAAGGTTTCTCAGGAAAAAGAAGTAAATCTCACAGAGATGAATTTTACCGCGAAAAACGCGCCGTCACAGCCTGCAAAAAAGAATATAATAGTACCTATAAAATACAATGTCCTGTATGATGGCAAAGATCAGTCTGTTTTTGTATTGGATAAGGGTATTCTTTATATTGACAGGTTTGGGCTTTACAGCCCTATTAACGAAATTATGTTTGGCGGGCATATTTCTACACTCAAGGCAGGGGATATGCTTCCTGCTGACTATGAGTACAAAGAATAATGTTAGCGATAATTTAAAACAATAGTATAAAAGTAAACTATTGGCTAAATTTGAGAGAAACAGAACAGTTATGGCTACACAAAAGAAAACACTGGTAATGGGGGCATCTACCGAACCTACCAGATATGCATATAAAGCAGTCAAAATGCTGCAGCGCTTCGGGCATCCGGTAGTGGCAATAGGTAAAAAAGCGGATGAGCTGGATGGTGTGAAAATAGAAAAGGAGCACGTGCAGTTTGAAGGTGTAGATACCGTAACGCTTTATCTTAATCCAATGAACCAAAAGCAATATTATGATTACATAATAGGCTTAAAACCCCAAAGGGTGATATTTAACCCGGGGACCGAAAATCCGGAACTTTATTCTCTGCTAAAGCAAAATAATATTGAAATAGAAGTAGGATGTACTTTGGTTATGCTTTCTGTAAATCAGTACTAACCTGATGTTTGGTTGCTGTTGCCAATAATAGCAGGAAGGTTATCAGCCCGTTTATAATGATCAGTTCGTTATCAAAAACATAACCTGCAAATAAAGTTGCCGAATACTCGCTTACTAGGTAGGTAAGCAGTGGCGATACTATGCATATTACAGGCACCAACCTGTCGCGCACAGCTTTGTTTTTCATGAAAAGCCCAAAGCTGTAAAGTCCTAAAAGTGGTCCATAAGTATATCCTGCAATACGGAATATCATACTTACTACAGAATCGTTATTAAGTACATTAAATAGTATAATAACAAGGAACATGGCGAGTGAAAAAGATATGTGTACTAGGTGCCTTGTTTTTACATTGTTGGTTTTTGCCAGGTTTTCCTGTTTGTCCATTCCCAGGAAATCAACACAAAATGATGTTGTAAGTGCGGTAAGTGCCGAATCGGTAGTGGCAAACGTGGCCGCGGTAAGTCCCAGCAGGAATATAACCGAAGGGATTAAAGCCAGGTGATTGAAGGCAATTTCAGGAAACAGGAGGTCAGTACGTGCTATGCCATTTACCTGGGGGACTGCAATTCCGTTATTTTCTGCATATATGTAAAGCAATGCGCCTACTCCTAAAAAGAACAGGTTTATCACAACAAATATTCCTGTAAAGGTGAACATATTTTTTTGCGCTTCTCCAATACTTTTACAGCTCAGGTTTTTCTGCATAAGATCCTGGTCAAGCCCTACCATGGCTATAGTTACAAAAATTCCTCCCATTATCTGCTTCACAAAATGGAACTTGCTACCCATAAAATCCTCCCAGAAGAATATTTTGGAATAGCTGCTTTCCTTTACGGTTTCAAATGCCTGCGGAATACTGAGATTAAGGCTGTCGCAAATAAAATATATTGTAAAAAATACCGATGATACCAGGAAAAGTGTTTGCAGGGTGTCGGTAATAATAATTGTTTTAAGTCCGCCTTTGTAGGTATAGGCAAAAATAAGCAGTAGCGATATTAGCACGGTTGCCCAAAAAGGTACGCCAAAAGTTTCAAAAACATAACGTTGCAAAACTAATACTACCAGATAAAGCCTGAATGCCGAGCCTATTGTACGGCTGATAAGGAATATCATGGCCGAAGTTTTATAGCTGTAATAGCCCATCCGCCCTTCAATGTAAGTATAGATAGATGTAAGGTTTAATCTGTAATACAGGGGCAGGAGTACCTTAGCGATTATTATAAAACCTATGGCATTACCCAATATAAACTGAAAATACTTGAATTGTGCGCCACTGGCGGCACCAACTTCGCCGGGTACAGATATAAATGTAACTCCCGAAAGCGCTGTGCCTATCATGCCAAAAGCCACCAGATACCATTTTGAATTTTTGTTGGCTTTGAAAAAAGTATCGTTGCTGCTGTCTTTCTTGCTTACTACTCTCGAAATAAGTATAAGTATGCCAAAATATATAACAATGATAGATAGTATGGTAAGCGGGTTCATAAAGCATTTGTTTAGAAATACAAAGCAAACAAAAAAAATTATAAACCGTTGTTTTGGCCTAAATAATTTTAACGGCTGTATAATTGTTTTGCAATGAGTAAAAATGAGCCTTGTTTAGTACATTTGTGCTATGGAAATGTCTTCAAAATTATTGGAAAGAGCTGTAGCTGAAATTTCTCAGCTGCCGGGTATTGGGAAAAGGACAGCATTACGGCTGGCGCTGCACCTGCTCAAGCAGCCAGTGGAACAAACACAGCAGCTAGCGCAGGCATTGCAGAGCATGAGGGAAAATATACGTTTTTGTGGCGAATGCCATAATATTTCAGATGTTGCCGTTTGCGAAATATGCGCCAATCCGCTTAGGGACAAGTCTGTTATATGTGTAGTTGAAGATGTGCGTGATGTAATGGCGATTGAAAACACAGGGCTGTTTAAAGGCGTATACCATGTATTGGGTGGCAAGATATCGCCAATTGATGGCATAGGCCCGGGACAGCTTACTATAGTACCACTTGTAGATAAAGTAAAAGCAGGAGGCGTGAACGAGCTTATTTTTGCACTAAGCTCAACTATGGAAGGTGATACTACAAACTTTTATATTTACAGGCAGGTTAAAGATACAGGCGTAACTACATCGGCTATTGCAAGAGGTATAGCAGTTGGCGATGAACTTGAATTTGCCGATGAGGTAACCCTCGGACGCAGTATATTACACCGCGTGCCATTTGAAAATTCAATGTCAGGGTCATGAAAATGTTAAATAATTATTAACATTTTAGCTTATAATTATCTTTAAATAAAACAGTTAGCGGTTTAAGAATGTTTCATTTAAATATAGGCGATTGTCTTGATTTATCAATCTCAGAAAGCTTTTATTGAATTAATAGGAAAAATACATCGAAACCTATAAAAAGCGTGGATTTGTAATATAAGTGTCTATATTTGCATTTTAGATACCTGTTCGGTTATTGTTTAAAATTACCTATTGAAATTAATGCAGGATTATTCCCGGAAAAAAATCCTTATCACCGGAGGTGCAGGATTTATTGGCTCAAATTTGTGCGACTACTTTATTAACAAAGGATATAACGTAGTTTGCCTTGACAACTTCGCTACAGGACACAGGAAAAATATTGAACACCACCTGTCAAATCCGAAATTTACACTTATTGAAGGCGACATAAGAAACCTTTCAGACTGCGAAAAGGCAGTTGAGGGAATTGATTATGTACTGCATCAGGCGGCACTTGGATCAGTACCTCGTTCCATAAAAGATCCTGCTACAAGCAATGATGTTAATGTTGGCGGTTTTTTAAATATGCTTATTGCTTCGCGCGATGCCGGTGTAAAAAGGTTTGTATATGCGGCAAGCTCGTCTACCTATGGCGATTCGGAAGCATTGCCAAAAGTAGAAGACAAAATAGGCAGGCCGCTTTCTCCCTATGCTATTACCAAATATGTGAATGAACTGTATGCAGATGTGTTCAGTAAAACCTATGGTATCGAAACTATAGGGCTTCGCTATTTTAATGTTTTCGGAAGAAGGCAGGATCCAAATGGTGCTTATGCCGCTGTAATTCCTAAATTTGTAATGCAGTTTATGAAGCATGAAAGTCCTGTTGTTAACGGCGATGGCAATTATTCAAGGGATTTTACTTATATTGACAATGTGGTGCATATGAACGAGCTGGCAATGACTACCACTAATCCTGAGGCGCTCAATACGGTATATAATACGGCTTATGGCGACCGCACGACACTTAATGATTTGATAAAATACCTTAAGCAATATTTGTCTAATTTCGACCCCGAAATACAAGGGGTAGAAGTGCAGCACGGGCCTAACAGGGCGGGAGACATCCCACACTCGCTGGCAAGTATAGATAAGGCTAAAAACCTGCTGGGTTATAACCCGCAGTTTTCGCTTCCGGAGGGGTTAAAAGAAGCGGTAAACTGGTACTGGGACAATTTAAGATAACGATAAAATAAAGCTAAATATATGAAAATAGCAGTAATTGGATTAGGATATGTGGGCTTGCCCCTGGCAAGGCTTTTTGCTACCAAGTATACTGTTGTGGGCTTTGATATAAACCAGGCCCGGGTTGATGAACTAAACTCGGGTAAAGACAGTACACTTGAAGTTGAGGATGAATTACTGCAATCTGTTTTGGTAAAACAGGGCGCTACCGGTAACGGTCTTTTCTGTTCAACAAATCTTGATGATATTAAAGATTGCAATTACTATGTTGTAACTGTACCAACGCCAGTTGATAAAAACAACAGGCCGGATCTTACCCCTCTTTACAAATCGAGCGAAACAGTTGGTAAGGTGCTTAAAAAAGGAGATATCGTAATTTATGAATCTACCGTATATCCCGGTGTAACCGAGGAAGAATGCGTGCCGGTACTGGAACGCATGAGCGGACTTAAATTTAACGAAGATTTTTTTGCGGGCTATTCACCTGAAAGGATAAACCCGGGCGATAAAGAACACACAGTTGAAAAAATACTTAAAGTAACCGCAGGCTCAACCCCTGAAACAGGTGAAAAAGTTGATGCATTATATAAATCGGTTGTTACTGCAGGCACGCATTTAGCGCCAACCATAAAGGTAGCCGAAGCGGCCAAGGTTATAGAAAACTCACAACGCGACATCAATATTGCTTTTGTAAACGAACTATCCAAGATATTCAACTGTATGGATATTGATACACATGCAGTGCTGGAAGCGGCAGGTACCAAATGGAATTTCCTTCCGTTCAGGCCGGGTCTTGTGGGAGGCCATTGTATAGGTGTAGACCCTTATTACCTTGCACAAAAAGCTCAGGAAGTGGGTTATCACCCTGAAATTATACTTGCAGGCAGGAGGCTTAATGACAGTATGGGTGATTATGTAGCATCTCAGGTTGTTAAGCTGATGATTAAAAAAGGTGTTATTGTTAACGGCTCAAAAGTTTTGATGCTTGGTATTACCTTTAAGGAAAACTGCCCTGATGTACGCAACACTAAAATTGTTGATGTAATAAAGGCACTTAAGGATTATGGTATTGAAGTTACCATTTTTGATCCTTGGGCAAGTCCCGCAGAAGTACATCATGAATATAAGCTTGAAACTGTAAATCATCTTCCTGAAGAGAAGTTTGATGCTATAGTATTGGGTGTAGCGCACAAAGAATTCATAAGCCTTGACCTTGCAAAGCTTAGGAAAGAGAAAAGCATCGTTTATGATGTGAAAGGAATTTTAGGAACAAAAGCTGATGGCAGGCTTTAAGCCTGTACCGGCATATTGAATATAACTATGAAGATTAAAAATATTTGCTGTATAGGTGCAGGATATGTAGGTGGGCCAACTATGGCTGTAATTGCACACAAATGTCCTGATATTAAGGTAACAATTGTAGATCTTAATAAAGCAAGGATAGATGCATGGAATGACGAAAATCTTGACAACCTGCCGGTATATGAGCCCGGCCTTGCTGATATAGTTGCTTCGGCAAGGGGCAGGAACCTTTTCTTTTCTACTGAAGTGGAAAAAGCAATTGATGAGGCTGAAATGATTTTTATATCAGTTAATACACCAACCAAAACGTATGGTGTAGGTAAGGGCAAGGCGGCTGATTTGAAGTATATTGAGCTTTGCGCAAGGCAGATTGCCGCTGTTGCAAAGACAGATAAGATAGTTGTAGAAAAATCTACCCTGCCGGTAAGGACTGCTGAAGCGGTAAGGAGCATACTTGATAATACCGGTAATGGTGTGAAATACCAGATACTTTCAAACCCTGAATTCCTTGCGGAAGGTACAGCTGTGGACGACCTGTTAAATCCGGATCGTGTACTTATAGGTGGCGAAACAACTCAGGAAGGCGCTGTAGCAATGCAGGCGCTTGTTGATGTTTATGCTAACTGGATACCTCAGGACCGTATACTTACTACTAATGTTTGGTCGTCTGAGCTTTCCAAGCTTACGGCAAATGCTTTCCTTGCACAAAGGGTATCGTCTATCAATGCAATGTCTGAGCTATGTGAAAAAACCGGCGCCGATGTAGGCGAAGTAGCCAGGGCAATAGGTATGGACAGCCGTATAGGGCCAAAGTTCCTTAAAGCATCAGTTGGTTTTGGCGGATCATGTTTCCAGAAAGATATATTGAATCTTGTATATATTGCTAAATCATACGGCCTTGATGAGGTTGCTGATTACTGGGAGCAGGTAATAATAATGAACGACCACCAAAAAAGGCGTTTTGCAGCTAACATAGTAAAAACATTATACAATACCGTATCGGGTAAAAAAATTGCCTTTTTAGGATGGGCGTTTAAAAAAGATACGAATGATACCCGTGAATCTGCTGCGATATATGTAGCGGATGACTTGCTTAATGAGCAGGCTAACATAGCAGTTTACGACCCGAAGGTTGAAGAAAAGAATATATATAGCGACCTCAACTACTTAGGTAACAGGAATGCTGAAGAAAATGCAAAGGGGCTTACAGTATTTAATGACCCTTATGAAGCATGCCGCGATGCCCATGCCATAGCTGTACTTACAGAATGGGATGAATTTAAAGGCTATGACTGGCAAAAGATATATGATGGAATGAAAAAGCCTGCTTTTGTTTTTGACGGAAGAAATGTGCTTAATGCTGAAGAATTAATGAAAATAGGATTTGTTTTCTGTGGAGTAGGGAGAGCCTACTAAAACAGTAACATTCTTATTTATAGTGTTGTATAAAATATTGTTGTTAGTACATTTAGGTTAAAATGTGACTGACGGGGCGAAGCCATGAAATGACTCGTCCATCATAAAAACAGATGCTATGCCTT